>CAZXRI010000074.1:0-220 GCA_964642765.1 uncultured Methanosarcinales archaeon
CTACATTAAACGACAAGAGATATTTCAAGTCAGTTTTCAGCAGGACAATACTCACTCCGAATGATTTGGAAGATTTCCTTGATATATGCAGATCCAAGTCTGTAAGGACAGGAATAGGAAGAAGCGTCAAAGGAGAGATAATTAGATACCTGAAGAATAATCTGACAGAGTATTATGCCATGAAATACAAATCTGCGCTAAGGGATGCTATCAGGTTATC
>CAZXRI010000074.1:230-5987 GCA_964642765.1 uncultured Methanosarcinales archaeon
GGCCAAGCTCCAAAGCATTTGAAGGAATGAAGAAGGACATTGTTGAGTATATTATGAATAACAATGTTTCAAAAAAGCTCGAGAAGATTTCAGCAATTGAAAGATTAAAATCTCTTGATGTTGACAGCGATAAAGATGAGATTATCTCTCTTATTGAAAAAGGAAAGCTTCCATATGAGGCAGTTGTTGGAGTGATTTCACCGACTAGAAGAATATGGGAGGCATTGCTTTATCAGATGCCGATAATGGCAACAATGAGGCACATTAATGTGATGGTTAGAAATAAAGTGTTCATATCTGGGAAGGCCGTAAAGTATGTCTGTGAAAAGCTCGTCAATATCAAGCAGAGCAAAATCCTTCCATTCAGGTTTTTGACAGCACTTAATAGTATTGAGCCAGATGCACCTGAGAAAATCAAGGATGCTTTAAGGGATGGACTTGAGAACAGCTTTGTCAATATGCCTGAGCTTGAAGGGAAAACATGCATTGCCGTTGATGTTAGCGGAAGCATGATGTCCTCGTCAGCAAAAACCTCAATGAAACCTATCCAGATTGCAGCAATTTTCAGCGCAGCAATTATGAAGAAATGTGATGACTGCATTGTGCTTCCTGTTGATACAATGCTGCACGAGCATACCTGCTCTAGGAGAGATTCAATAATGACAAATGCAGAAAAGCTTATGAAACTCGGTGGAGGCGGAACAGAGCTTGACTTGCCTCTTGATTACCTCATACAGAGGAAAATCCGTGTGGATAATTTCATCTGCATTACTGACAGCGAAGAATGGTATAGAGACAGAAGATTGTTCGGCATAGGCAACAGAGGATTTTATAATAAACTCCTCATGTATAAGAAAAATATCAACAGAAACGTTAAGGTATTTTTCATAAGGGTAATGCCTCATAGAGACAGCACAGTGCCAAAACATGAATCTAACCTTTATAACATAGAAGGCTGGTCCAATACAGTGATTGACTTTATAGCAACAATAACAAAAAACAAGGAAGACCAGAAGCAGGCAATAATGAAGACTGAACTTTAACTTTTTATTTTTATTTCTTTATTATTATCCCTTTTCTTCCCCCACTTCTTCATTTTCAATGCAATCACCAAAGGTCCAAGAAAAAATCCGAATGTGAAATACGACGGTGAAAATACAAAAACAAAGAACAGGACAAATGAAGTTGTAAGTGCCTGAGCAATAGATGTCTTTATTGAATATTCATAACTCTGCATTATCTTCCCTGATAAAATGCTCGGGTTTTTCTTTATCTCCTTGAAAATCATTAGGTTGAACAGGTGCTTTGAATTTATGAATGCAAACATCGAGACAAGCATACCTATAAGCAAATCATAAGTTCCAATGTTAAAGTATAATTTCTGGCTTGTTGAGAGGAAATAAACTACTGCCAACAATACCGCAATAAAGACAACAGAGATAAGATGAATCAGATTATATTTATTTGAGCTTATGCTTTTCATGAATATCGGATTCAGCTCATAGCTCTCTGCCTCGACGTGCTTTGAATAGCCTTCCTTATATAGCCTGAATCCCTTTAGAGTCAGATAATAGTCAAGAAACATTAAGGATGTGATTAAGGTTATGTGGATGATTGGCAGGAGCATTTTAAGTTATAGCCTCAAATTGTATATGCGGGGAGCAGGATTCGAACCTGCGTAAGCACTAAGCTAACAGATTTCACCAAAAAACTTGAGTCTGTCCCGTTTGACCACTCCGGCATCCCCGCATGGATTAGAGGATTTTTATACATGGTTAAAAAAGTTGCGGATTTCACAGGAGCAACCTTTAAATATTCAGCAGATTAACACTTGCACTATGGCAATCCAATTACCAATGATAATCAAAAAAGTAACTGATTTGGCTTATGCAACCCTTATGATTATTATTATCAGTGTCGTTGTCGGGCTTATAATGTCTTTTCCTGTAATGTGGCTATGGAATTTTATTTTTGGCGAGATTCTCAAGATAAATGTCTTTCAGGCATGGGCGCTTATAGTCTTGTGCGGGATTTTGTTCAGCAGAAACTCAGGCAGCCAAAACAAGTGATTTTCATGACTATATCCGTGAAACAAAAAGTTTATATAGTTAGAATCTAATCAATGCTCGAGGGATTTGGTATGTTAAGGCTGAAAAAAATAAGCGAAACTTATGAAATGAAAGTATTCACAGACAGCGGCGAGTATTTCGGCGATGTCGAAGAGATAATTCTAACCCAAAACAAGATTTTTGGCTGGAGGATTAGGGCAACTAAAAATTCATTCCTCAGCAAGGTTCTAGGCTCTGCAAAGGGAGTTATTGTTCCTCACCAGCTTGTGAAGTCCGTCGGGGATATTATGATTATCAGCAAGAGTGCTGTTCCGAGTTATAGCCCTGAAGAGGAAGCAGGACAAGAACATCCTGAAGAAAAGGAATTGGCTTGAAAAGTCAGGATTTAGCAAAGCTTTTTGTATTCTTACTTATTTTGTTTAATGATGAGATATAAGAATCTGATTTTACTAGGAACTTCGCATATTGCAAGGCAGAGCATTGAGGAGATTTCAAGAATTATCGAGGAGATTAAGCCGGAGATTGTTGCTGTTGAGCTTGATAATAAAAGAATCCATGCTCTGCTCTCAGGAAACACAGGCAAGCCTTCTTATCGGGATATTAAAAGAATTGGATTTAAGGGATTTTTATTTGCGTCTTTAGGAGCATGGGCGCAGAAAAAGCTGGGACAGCAGGTTGGTGTTATGCCCGGAGAGGAAATGAAGACTGCTGTGAAGCTTGCCAAAAAGCATGATTTGAAAATAGCCCTTATTGACGATGACATTGAGGTTATCCTGAAGAAACTCTCAAAAAATCTCTCGTGGAAAGAGAAATGGAATTTTGCTGTTGATTTATTTAAGTCTGTTTTTGGAATCGAGAGGGTTAAGTTCGACTTAAGCAAAGTTCCCGAGGAGAAACTAATAGCAACTCTCATAGGAAAGCTCAGGAAAAGGTATCCAAACCTGTATAAGGTATTAATTAATGACAGGAACAACCTCATGGCAGAAAGGATTGCTGAATTAATGGAAAAGAATCCTGATAAAAAAGTCTTTGCAATAGTCGGTGCAGGGCATATTCAGGGGATAACAGAAATCCTGAAAAGGATAAACCCGAGAGTTATCGTCGAGAAATCAATTGCCAGGTAACTCATTCAAAAGATATCGCTGCATATCCAACTGCACTTGAATAGTCTCCAGTTATATCACCTGATGTATAATATGCCAAAAGCCTTGGCTTTGAATCATGGAGCTTTGCTAATTCTATCATGAGGCATATAGGATTTCTGCCGCAGATTGTTGCTCCTGTTTTCCTGATATAATCCAAGAATCCTTCTCCGTCGAGAGAGATAATCTGTTTTATAGCTTCACTATCAAGCTTGTGCATATTTTCCTTTGGATTCTTTGTAAATGGCAGATATCCATAATTAGAGCCATAATGCGTAAAATCACTTGAAGCAAGGAAGCAATATCTCTTTCCAGTTTCATTCAATACTGCCGAGATTGTTTCTGCTGTTTTTTTCATGTTAGTGCCATCTGATACAATCAGGCAGATAACCCTCGAAGATGATTTGTTTTTCGCCGATATATACTGGATAAATGGGATTTGAACCTCTATGCTGTGCTCCCTGCTATGTATCCTGTTGTTAATAGGAATCCCTGTTTTTTTCGAGAGCATTCCAACCAATTTCTCTTCTGTGTTTACGATTCCGAAAGGAGTTTCCCAGTCTTCATCAGAAAAGCATGAGCCAAATCCACTATGGCTAAAGCCGATGATGAAATCAATATCATATTCTGACTCTGCGATTATTTTGAAAGAATGTGCTGCACTGGCTCCTGAATAAGCATATCCTGCATGAGGCACAATTACACCGAGAATAGGCTTGCCTGATTTTTTTCCTGCTGCATTAGGAAGGCATTTTGTACCGAGTGGAGACAAAAATGATTCTTCAATCTGGCTTATTAATTCCGCTTTTCCCGACGGATAAAAGTATCCTGAAACGCATGGCTTTCTTATCATTTTAATTTATGCTAATTTGAAATTAAAACCTGAAGCTTGATTTACTGTCTCCCTTAGTTGATGATTTTGCCTTTGGCTTTATTGGCTTTTCTTTTTTGCTCTCTCTTATGTCAGGAATATTGACTTGCTCTTCCTTCTTCCCTTCAGGCTTATCAGCTTTTGTAGTTATCAAATCATCCTCAAGTTTTTTCCTTGGCATTTTTTTCGGAGATGTTTTCTCCTGCTCCTTTACATGTTGTTCATTTGTTTCTTCTCCTGATACTTTCTCTATATCATTGTTCAGATTTTTCCTGAAATGCTCTACTTCAGCCTTGGAATTTGCCTTATGTTTTTTTATGATTGCGATTATTGCGATTAAAAGGATTAATGCTAAAATCCCTCCACCGACTATTAATATGATGGTTTTTATGCTTGAGGAATTGCGTCCTATTGTAATTGTTTCTTTTGTGATTGATTCCTTTAAAGGTTCTTGTGCCTTATCAATAGATGAATTGCTTTCTGCTGAATCTGAAATCAAGGTGAGATTTGCCTGAACTGCCGTATTTTTTTCAGCCTTATGCTCCTCTATAATCGAAGATTTCTTATTAGGATTCTCGATAGATATTACCCTGCCTTCAGAGAATTCCTTTCTTTGATTGTTTGTCAGGTATGTTACTTTGAATGTAATATTATGGCTGCCATAATCAGATACGCTTAGCATCGTCTCAAAACTCTCAGACTGGTTTCCATAAAGAAATCCTGACCATGTAAACTGATTATATCCTATCTTAAACTTTTGCGGTATTATTTCTACCTTAATTCCGTCAGGGATTTTTATTTCATAGGCAAGAACATTAATCTCTTTTGCATGATGTATGTTTGATATTGATGATTTTATATTGAATTTCTCGCCTAATGCAGAAGGAACCCTGTCGAAAGATAATGCAAACAACATTGGCTCAGGATAAACAGTAAGCTCTGTTTCAATTGGCGTGTTTTTAACTGTTGATAAGCCATTAAAATAACTTGAGTTTGTTTTAAGTTTAAATGTTATATTGCCCAGAGCTTTAATCCTGTATGCACATGCTCTTGATGCATCTTCCCTCAATTCTCCCTCTAATGCAATCTTGTCGTCGTAATAAAAGCATCCTATGCCGGATAATTCAGTAACCTGAAACTGATTTGGGATAGATTCAACAACTGATATGTTTTCTGCTTTTATGCTGCCTGTATTTGTTACAGTTATTGTTGATGACGCCTCGTCGCCAATTTCCAATATTGCTGGAAACATCTCTTTTTTAACCTCCAATCCTGCAAGAAATCTTGAAATTGTTATTTTTGCTTTGTACGTTTCTTCCTGATTAATATATTTTGGCAGGGTGGTTTCTATCCCTGTAAGGCATATAGTATATAATCCCTGAACTTCACACAATCCCTTGTCTATAGTATATCCTGTATCGTTGATGAATATTAAAGCTCTGGTTTTATAGATGAGAGGGATTTTGATTACAGTCGAGCTTTCTATGGAAAAATTGCTTTCAGGCGAAAGAAGCCCATTAAATATCTCCTTTTTAGATTCACCTGATACTAAATTAGACGGAAGAATTATAAGAAATAGGAATAAAAGAAAGGTATAAAGAAAAATTGATTTAATTGATTTCATATTAATTTAAATACAAATATTCCATCAGTTTTTAACTGATGGTATAGACAT
>CAZXRI010000075.1:0-5986 GCA_964642765.1 uncultured Methanosarcinales archaeon
AATGGTGCACAAATTTTGTTGTGCTGCGTCGTCGCTGCAAAATTTATTCGGAGCAGAATCAATTATCGAAAAGCTTAATAAATTATTGGCGTCGAGAGAGTATATTGGATGATATTTTAGAGGAGCAAGGTCATGACCCGGGTTCGAATCCCGGCAGCCGTATTATATAGTAAATCTATTTAAACCTACAGACTTTCTCGTCTGAATATGACTGACAAACCTAATATTTTCGTCAAGGGAATTGGGATGACAAAGTTTGGCTCTATCAATAAGCCTTCCTATGTTTATGCTTATGATGCAATAGCAAAGGCACTTGAAAATGCAGAGATGAGTCCTAAGGATATTGATGCAATCTTTGTCGCAAACATGGATTTCAGCACAAATGGCGAGAGGCAGAGGCATTTTGCTTCAATGTTTTCTTCAATGCTGAAATTTAATGGACCAATAATCAGAACACCTTCAGCATGTGCATCTGGGGGAGCTGCATTGTGGACAGCTATCCAGTCTAATTTTGATAATGTCCTTGTTGTAGGCTCTGAAAAGATTACATCAATGGCAACTCCTGTAATGACAGAGGAGTTTATGCAGGCAGCAGAATATGTATGGGAACAGCCAGAAGGTTTGATTTTTCCGTCTCAGAGTGCATTAGTCGCGCAACAGCACTTTCTCAAATATGGCTCGAATTCGCATGACTTAGCATTGATTTCATTGAAGAATCATGAGAACGGCTTCTTGAATCCAAAGGCTAAGTTCTATCAGAAAAAATTTACTTTGCAGGATATTGAAGGCTCTCCTGTTGTTACTTCTCCTCTGAGATTGATGGATTGCTCTATTTCTGTTGACGGAGCAGCAGCAGCAGTTCTTACAAAGGATAAGACAGATGTGGAGATAATTGGCTCTGCAATGTGTAATGATTTTCTGCCTCTTATCGAGAGAAAGGACTTGACAACATGGGATGCGGTTAAGATAGCTGCTGAGCAGGCATATTCACAGGCAGGGCTTTCTCCGAATGATATTGATTTTGTGGAGATTCATGATGCGTTTACAATTGTTGAGCTTATCAGCTATGAGGATTTGGGATTCTGCAAAAAAGGATTCGGGCAGAAAATGATTCAGGATGGAATTATAAAGCTCGACGGTAAATTGCCTGTTAATGCTTCTGGCGGATTAAAAGCAAAAGGTCATCCGATAAGTGCAACTGGTATTTCGCAGATTGTTGAGGTTACAGAGCAGCTAAGAGGAGAATCAGGAGACAGGCAGGTTTCCAATGCGAAAATTGGTCTTGCACAAAACATAGGAGGAGCTGGCGGTTCTGTGGCTGTGCATATACTGAGGAAGAGGAATTGACTCTTTTGTATAATGAAAATCAGATACGATCCAGATGCAATGTATATAACTTTGAGAGATGATGAAGTACATCTTACGAGAGAGATTGACAAAAACACAATCTTAGATTTTAATAAAGATAATGAAGTCATAGGAATTGAAATCCTTTTTGTAAGAGAAAATAATCCAGAACTTCTTAAGACACTTCAGGTTGAGAATGTTATTTTGAGGTAATGCTTCCAAAAACTTCATAAACATCCTGTCTATTCTACCATCTGATTACCATGTATCCAGACTTAAAAGGTAAAATCGCTCTTGTAACAGGAGCATCAAAAGGAATAGGAGCAGCTATTGCTCTCGAGCTTGCAAAGAATGGCTGTGTAGTCATGATTAATTTTAACAGAAGCTTAGAAGATGCAAGAAAGGTTTTAGAAGAGGCAAGGAAATACACACCACAATCAGAAATTATCAAATGCGATGTCTCAAGAAAAGAAGATGTTGAGAATATGTTTCAGCAAATATCTCAAAAGCATAAAAAGCTCGACGTATTAGTAAACAATGCAGGCATTAACAAAGACAGGACGCTCAAGAACATGACTTATGAAGAATGGGATTCTGTGATTAATACAAACCTTCAGAGTGTTTTCTATACAACAAAAAATGCACTGCCTCTCTTGCATGAGAAATCTTCAGTCATTAACATCTCTTCTATCGTCGGAATAAATGGCAATTTTGGTCAGTGCAATTATTCCGCGTCAAAGGCCGCCGTTATCGGATTTACAAAATCATTGGCAAGAGAGCTCGGCAAGAATAAAATCCGTGTGAACGCTATTGCACCTGGATTGGTTGAAACAGAAATGACTAAGGATATTCCGTTCATCCAGAGGAATATCATGATAAACCAAATCCCGATGAAGAGGTTTGGATTGCCTGAAGAGATTGCAAAGCTTGCTGCGTTTTTATCGTCGGAACAATCATCTTATATTACTGGAGAAGCAATCAGAATTGATGGTGGGTTTAATTTCTGAACTGGAGAAATAAAAGGAATGGATGATGCAAAAGAAGCAAGAGTTTTCTTACAGAAAAATTTGCCTGAATTGGCGTTTGAACATGAAGAAATATTGAAGGATTATTTTGATAAGCCAAATCCCACGCATTAGCCTAATATCATTGCGAAGGAAAAAAGTTTAGTCAAACTAATAAAAAACTTTTTTCCTGAGCCAAAATAAAAATAAGGAATTTTTATTTTTCAGTTATTGAAATAGCAAAAATAGTATAAACAAATTCATCAGAAATAAAATCTCAAAAAACCTAATTCCCACTCAGTTCATTCAGCTTTGATTCAATCTCACTCAATTCAAACTCGAGTTTATCAATCTCGGTCGCAGGCTTTTTCTTTACCTCGACAGGCTTTTCTTCTTTCTCTTCCTGTTGTTCTTCCTGCTCGGTTTTCTTCTCTTCTTTTGCTTTTGATGTTTCTAACCTTATCTTTGTTTTAGGCATTGCTGATTTTAGTTTAGAAATCTTCCTGCTAATATCTCTTATTATTGCCCTTAGTGAATTTATCTCCTTGAACTTTTCTGCCTTTAGCCTCTCAAGGTTCTGGAATTTCTTCAGGCTATCTATTACCTCCTTTGAACATTCGAGAATATCCCTTCTAATTTCAATAGGGTCTCTTATTGCTACAAAAACTTCCTCAGATTTGTTCGCTGTCATAATATAATCACATTCCTTCTGGCTCGAGCAACTCTTGGTCTATGTTATCCATTCTTTTCTCAATTTCGTCTAGAGTTGTACTCCATTGTGCAAATTCATTGTCTTCTTCCTTTCTAATCTCCTGAAGTCTCTCAAGTGTTGACTTTGCTTCAGTTAGCTTGTCCTTCAAGTCTTCCAAAATACCTAATATTCCTTTATAGTCCTCAACTTTGACAAAGAGAGGTGCATTATTCATTCTTTCCTGCATAGTTAATCACCCTATTGAGTTAATACTTTATCAACGAGCATGAGCTTTTTCTGAATTTCTTGCAAGTTGGTTTTTACTTTTGTCCTTATCTTTTCCTCTTCTTCACTTACAACTGCTGTAGCATGGGCATTTTCCTCGGCAACTTTTATGTCAGCCCTCATTGCTGATATCTCTTCCAAAATTGTTCTGAATTGCTCCATCTTTACAAATGTTACTGCAGCTACATTCGGATTATCAGATGTTGACTGTTTTGCCGGCTGAACTTTTATAATCTGTTTTCGTGGTTTTATTTCCTGTTCTTCATTCTGCTCAATTGGCGGAGGCAAATTATCTTTTGATTGCTGGTAATTATTAGTTATATCAGCAGTATTATCATCTGGTTCAGGAAATGGCATGTCTAAGTTATCAATAATATTTTCTGTATCGTTGGCACTTAAAGGACGTAAAGTCTGCTTAGAATCTATATCATCAATTGGCGGAGGCGGAATGTCATCCAATCCTTTTGGAATGTCATAAGTTTCTTCATTTCCTGTTGGCGGAATTGGTGGAACGTCCAGTAAATCTTCTTCCTGTGCATCTCTTTTTTTTAGAAATTTTAAAAATCCCATTATATATTCTTCGTTTGTTTAGACTATTAAAATTTTTAGTAGCATTTGATAATAGTAACGAATTTAGGCAAATATTAAATAGATGCATTTTAACAATTAGTTTTGAAGTGAGAAAATGATAACATTGACATTTCTTGGAACTTCCTCGATGATTCCAACAAAAGAAAGGAACCAGAGTGCTGTCATGATTAGGTATGGCTCTGAAGGTATCCTTATTGATTGCGGAGAGGGAACGCAAAGGCAAATGAAAATTGCAGGAATCCCGATTACAAAGGTTACAAAAATACTTATTTCGCACTGGCATGGTGATCATACTCTTGGATTGCCCGGTGTTTTGCAGACATTATCTGCATCTGAGCATGAGAAGAAATTGAATTTGTTTGGTCCTATTGAAACAGAGAAAAGAGTCAGGTCTCTTTTTGGTGCTTTTATTTTTGATAGTAATCTGAACCTTGCGATTAAGGAAGTTTCTGATGGTGTTATTTATGATTCTGACAAGTTTCTTATTCTTTCTGCAAAGCTCAGTCATGGTGTTCCGACATGCGGATTTAGTTTTGTCGAGAAGGATAGGAGAAGGATTGACGTTAAGAAGGCTAAGAAGTTTGGTGTTACTGAAGGCCCTCACATGGGTAAGCTGCAGAATGGTGAAAGCATTGTTTGGAATGGAAAGAAAATTTCTCCTGATGATGTTACATATGTTGTGAAGGGAAAAAAGATTACTTATATTACTGATACTGTTCTTTGTGATGCGTGCTATAATCTTGCGAATGATTCCGATATTCTGATTTGCGAGGCAACATATGGTGATAAGCTCGAGAAGAAAAGCCATAGTTACGGGCATATGACTGCAAGGGAAGCTGCTCTTATTGCTAAAAGGGCAAATGTTAGGAGATTAATTCTGACTCATTTTAGCGCCAGATATAAGGATGCAAATGTTCTTGTTTCCGAAGCAAAGGAAGTTTTTAGTGATGTTGTTTGTGCAAAGGATTTTATGGAGATTAAGTTATAAGATGTCAAGAAAAAGCAAGGGGATAAATGCAGAAAGAGAGCTTGTGCATCTTCTTTGGGCTAAGGGTGTTGCAGCTTGCAGGGTTGCTGGCAGTGGCTCTTCGAGTTTTCCTTCACCTGATATTGTTGCTGGGACACCGACGAGAAAGCTTGCTATTGAGTGTAAGGCAACAAGTGATGAGATTCGTTATATTCCTAAGGAGAGTATTGAGCAACTGAAAGTTTTTGCGAAAACGTTTGGTGCTGAGTCTTGGATTGGTATTCGGTTTTCTAGAAATAACTGGCTGTTCCTGAGTCTTGATGATTTAACTGATACTGGTAATAATTTTTCTATAAATTTGGAAAATGCAAAAAAGAAAGGGTTTATTTTAGACGAGCTTTTTGCCTGATGTTATATCAGGTTCTAAGGCTTTTTTGATTTGCCTTTTTTTATGTTGAGAACCTTCTCGATTTCGTCTTCTTCTTCCTTGATTTTTTTCTCTTCTTCGACTATCTGAAGAGCAATTCTTTCGAGATTCTCGTCAATTCTAGAGATTCTTCTTTCCATCAGGACTAATACTCTCAGGGAATATACTATTGCAGCTACTATTCCGAGAATTATTAGTAAAATTACTTGTTCAATTGTTAACATCTAATTCACCTCTTTTTGATATTGTTTGATTTAGTGTATGTAATATATAAATGTTTCTGAGTCGGAATAAGCAAAGCTTTATATATCTCGGTAAAATTCTAAACTGTCCCGTTATTTATCGCCTCCATTTTATTATCATTGAGATGTGTACTTAATAGAAATATTAAGTATGAACGAGTTAATGCAATGCTCTTGTAGTACGCAAGTTTTAGAAGTTTTAGTTTTGTGACCCGAGATGTGTGTTCTATAGTTCCTGTTGATCCTGCAGGAGGTTGCTGCTATCAGAGTCCGATTAAGCCATGCAAGTCTTTCCGCAAGGAAGGCAAACTGCTCAGTAACACGTCAATAATCTAACCTTAGATAGAGAATATCCTTGGGAAACTGAGGTTAATGCTCTATAGAAGAGAATGATTGGAATGTCTTTTCTTTTAAAGCGCAAGTGTCTAAGGA
>CAZXRI010000076.1:0-5971 GCA_964642765.1 uncultured Methanosarcinales archaeon
CCAAATGACAGGGGTATCTCTATTTTCATAGCCTGTGCATAAACAGCGAGCATAAAAACAAATGCTGTCGAGAGCAATGCAGAAATTTTCACAAGAGCATAAGTCAGGTCAGATTTTCCCAATGCCTGAACCAATGCAGGAATTGCACCGACAGAATATTCAACCCCTGGCCTTTTAACCCAACTTAATGCCTGCCAGAAAATGCTTTGGCTGACACCTGCTGCGATAAACAATGAAATACCAGAGCCAAAGCCCCATTTTGAAATAACCTCATCCATAAACATTATCAGAATTCCGCCGAGGAAAAGCTGGAACACAAGCAATAGCTGTAAATAAAAGAACATCTGGGGATTAGTTGCTTTTGTAATTCCGACAAACCCAGCTGCTGCACCAAATCCTTCTGGAGAAAGCCCGCCCATGAATACATAAATAATAGCCTCGAACAAAATGAAAAAAAACGAAAGCAATTTCTGTGTTCCCTGAAAAGTCTTCTTACCTTCTGTCGTTGTCAAATCAAACTTTACAATTCCCGAGCCGTTCAACAACTGTAAAACAATAGATGATGTAACAATAGGACCAATTCCAAGAGAGATTATCGAGCCGAACTGTGCAGCAAGAATTATCGAGAGAAACTCAAACTGCTCAAGAGCGTTTTTTCCTAACCCAAACAAAGGAAGCAGCCCGAGAATAAAAAACAGCACAATAACTATTCCTGTCCACTTAAGCTTTTCCTTGAAAGAAAGAACCTTCTGTGTTGGAGGAGCAACTTCAGGCAGATTAGTTATTATGTTTTTGTATAATGACATTGCAAGCAACCATTATTGAACCATAGGATAATAAATTTACTTTATTAGATTTACTTCTCCTCCTGATTCCTTGATTTTTTCAATCACTGAATTACTTGCATACTTAACAGTTATATTTAACTTTTTCGTAACTGCGCCTTTTCCAAGCAGCTTGTTTGCACCGAGCTTTGACAAATCTATCTGATAAGCATCTCCCTGCTTTTGAGCCATTCCCTGAGAAACCAGCCTATCTGCATTCTCGTCTAGATATTGGACATTGATAAATATGATATCTTCTTTTTCTCCCTTAAACCTGAATCCGCTTTTCCCGAAATAATCCTCTTTCCATATTGATGGCTTTTTATGGTCAGCGCGCTTTCCTGTTCCTGCCATTCCAAAGCCTCCCCTGTTTCCAGAGCCTCTGGCTTTTTTCTTCGAGCCGCATCCATGAGTATGGCTTCCTCTCTGCCTTGAAAATTTGCTTCTTTTATTAACTGTCATTTTAAATCATCCTGTTAAATTCATATCATCCTTTTGACTAAATCAGCAATCTTCTCTCCTCGATAGCCCAAAGCTCCACCCTGATTAAAAGGCATCTTGATTCCCTTTCTTTCAAACCCTTTTCTCGGAGGATTAAGGCGAAAAAACGGCTTGATTTTTTTCCCATCTATCGTGATATACTTGTTATATTGGATTTTGCCTTTGCTGTCTGTAACTCTGCCAGTATATTCCTCGCCATGAGTCTTGACTAATTCATCATAAGTTTTCTCGTCAATCTCACCATATGTAATAAAATCCTTGCACTTGTACAGCATTCCCTTTACACTATCACTTGCATCCCTGACAATACAGAAGTTTGCCTTGTATAAGCGGAGCATTTCAAGAGTTTTCTTTATGTCTCCCCTTATTCCAGTCTGTCCCCTAATTCGGACTGCACAGACTAATTTCTTCTCGGTGTTTTTATCGCTGCTCATTTTTAATGCTTCCTTCGACTATGCCTAAGTGCCTGACATCCTGCCATGATTTCATTTTGGTAAGATTCTTAAGAGCTTCAAAGCACGCATTTATCATGTTGATTTTACTTCTTGTCTGGCCATAACAGTTTCCCCAGACATCCTTTATACCTGCAAGCTTAAGTATTTTTTTCAATTCGCCGTCTAGGCATAATCCTGTTCCTTTTGGCGCCGGGATAAGCTCAACAATAACAGAGCTGCATTTTCCCCTTACTGTAAATGGTATTGAATGAGGCTCCCTGCATCCACACTGCCAGCTTCCGCATCCGCGCTTGATTTTGATGACATTTGTTTTTGAATCCCTGATTGCCTTTTCTCGAGCAGGAACTGTTTCCTTAGACTTGCCATAACCAATTCCAACATAACCATCCTTATTTCCGACGACAGCAGTTGTTGCGAATTTCGGCTTGTTTCCTTCCTGAGTTTTCTTCTGTGTCTGCTTGAATACTCGCCTCTGACCACCGCCGAATTTACCCTTTGACTGTCCGATAAAAAGCAAATCTACCTCAAGGTTTGGAAGCAAAGCATCTGCTATCTCGCTCTCCATTAGCCTTAATCCCTTATCGAGGATTTCATCCATGCCAATACTACCTGCCTTGACTGATTTTCCTAGTGCAGTCTTTGGATTCCATGAACTTAAATCAACATCACTTTTCTTAGGAGGCAATTCAACTTCTTCAATTTCCTCTTTTTTCAATACATCCTTTTCCTCTACCTTTATGCTTTCCTCGACTTTTGGTTCTTCGTTTTCTGCCATTTTGTTCACAATTTCAGTATATTTGCCTTAGCTGCATCAAACTGTGCTGTTATTCCTGCCAGCTCTGGCTTGTTATTTGCCTTGGCATAATCAGCAATGTGGCTTCCATTGAGCCTTTTCTCGTCAGGAAGAATCCCGTCTGAATGAGGCACATCTAATCCGCCGTCAATAGCACCTTTCAATGCTGCATATAATCGCGAGCCTTTAGATGATGGAAACAATCCAATGTCGCATATCGCATGATTTAAAGATTTTTTGGATGCTTTCTTTGCTACCAATAATCCAACAAGATAAGCTGCCGGTATATTTCCACAGCCAAGTTTCCATCCATGGCTTTCAAGCTCTGTTGAATTTGCTGATACTAATACACTATCTCCGCCCTTTTGATAGATAACAATCTGTGCATAAATATTACTCAGGGATTTTCTGATAACCAATCTCGGCTTACCTGACAAAAGCATCCTGAGGCGCTTATTATAATTGGTTTTTCCTTCCCTTTTCCGACGGAATTTCACCGTAAAACGTCCGCTGCTGCTCATTTTTGATTAACCTATAATCTTTATTTCTTAGACATCATGTTATGCTCATTAATATAAAGCCACAAGTGCCTCTTGCTCCTGAAAAATCCTCCCTTGGACTTCATGTAAAGCTCTCTGTAAACAGGAGTTGTGATTTTCTCATTGTCCCTAAGATATTTCAGTACTCTTCTTTGCAACCTGACCTTATTTATCCATACGCCTTTTGCAGGAAGCCTTGCCGTGCTTCTCCCTTTTCTCGAGCCATGCCCATCCTGCTTACCCTTCTGCTTTTGCCCGATATTATGCCTTGCCCTTCCCCTTGAAGTTCCCCGAGCAGGAATCTTTGAAATTGCACCTTGTGAAATTAAACCTCGAATATCAACTCTCCTGATTGCTTTTGAAATATCCTCAAGCCTCTCTGTATCAAACCTAATCCTATCAGGAGAGCATTTCAGAACTTTTGCCGCAATCCTTTTCTGAACATCAAGTTTCATTTTAATCCCTTTTAGTTAGAACTTTTTCCATCTCTGCTTTCTGAGCATCCTTGGCAGTTTTCTCGTCAGGACTTTCAGCCTTTTCTGCTTTCTCAGTTTTATCTGCAGGCTTTGTCTGTGCATCCTTAGGCTTTTCAGCTTTCTTTGCCTCTGCCTTTTTCGCTTCTTCCTTTTTCTTCTTTTCTTCCCTTGATTCCTTTTTCTTTTTATTCTCGGCTTTTTTCTCGAGCTTTTTCTTTATGAACTCATCCGGATTTTTCAGGTTGATTATCTTAAGAGCCTTTTTCTTTGCCTCCTCGATAATCTGGGCTTTTTTCCTCAACCCAACTGATGAGCCAAGAGTAATGCAATGTATCTTTGAATTTAATTCTAGCAACTCCTTAACATTATGGACAACAACATTTGTTAAGCCATCAATCAATCCACGGCCAGCCACAGGAGACATAAATCCTGTATTGACCATCTTCCTGTGCCCGGCAAAAACATTCCGCATTTTGGAATGCCAGCCTTTTGGCTTTCTCCATCCTGTCCTCGATATTCTCTTAAATTGATGAGCATCCTGCCGTATGAATTTCGTCATTTGATATCCTTACCTGCCTTGTTTATAATATATATCCCGTCCTGAAATATCCTTGTATCAAACCCAGGACGCCTTGTCAGCTTCTCAATATCTGCTGCACACTGCCCAGCTAACTCTTTATCAGGAGATTCAATCTTGATATGCTCTCCCTCAATTTTGACAGTAACATTCTCTTTCAGCTTGATTATTCTCGGAACTTTCTCGCCGAGGAAATTCTTTACAACCAATTCATTCTTCGATACAGCAACAGTCATAGGAAAATGCCCTGAGCATATCTTCATTGTATAACTATGTCCATCAACAACTCCCTTGAACATATTTTTCAGGTGTGCAATAAACGAACCAATCATTTTTCTGGCGCGCTTATTCTCCTCTTTAGTGCCAAATGCAATTTCCTTGTCATTTAATGTAAGCTTGATTTTCTTATCAACAAACTTCTTCTGGCACTGCCCTTTAGCGCCTTTTACGCCTATGATATTATTCTGGTAAGTAACTGCAATGCCTTTTGGAATTTCCAGTTTTTCCGACGTACCTTTTTTAGCTGGCATTTTAATTTTCAATAGATATAAGCAAGCAATCTTCCACCGAGAGATTTCTCCTTTGCTCCAAGATGCGTCATCAAGCCGTTCTGAGTCGAAACAATTAATATCCCGAAATCCTTTGCAGGGAGGTATCTTTTCTCGAACTTCTCATATCCTATTTTAATTACAGAATATCTCGGCTTAATTGCTCCGCATTTATTGATTCTCCCGAGGAGCTTTATCTTCAGATAGTTTCCTTTCCCGTCTGTAACTTCCTCATACTCGCCAATATATCCCTTATCCTTCATTATATCGAGGACTTTCCTGATTAGCTTTGATGTTGGCTTTATCAGTGCCTCATTCTTCTTGATAAGTTCATAATTGTTTATCAATGCCAATGCGTTTGCCAGTGAATCATTCATTACCATTTTTTTACCATCAACTATATTTCTTGAACCCTAATTTAGGAGCAAAATCCCTGAAACAATGCCTGCACATGCCTAATCCATACTTTGATATGTGCGAACCGCTTCTGCCGCAATAAGCGCATTTCTTGAGGTTTAATCCATGCTTCCTCTCTTTAGGAGCGCCATGCTTGATGAATTTCTTCATCTTTATCGGCTTTGCCCTGAGCTGGGTAAATGCCTTTTTGTAATCACTGTAAGTCATTTTATGAATATCCTCCGATTAATTCTCTGTTTCCTCTTCTCCAACTTTTACGCTATAATCATTTTTCATAAAATCCATTGCATCCTGTTTTGGTATTCTGTGCCGAGCAGGTACCTTCTTGTTTTTAAGCTTTCTGTACTTTACCCTGAATCCTGCTCTCCTTAGAGTAACACAAACCTGAAGCCCCATAATTCCAATCTGCGGATCATATTTAATTCCTGGAATATCAATATATTCATGGATTCCAAACGAGATGTTTCCTTCATTGTCAAAGCTCGTTTCTTTCAGGATGTTATCCTTAGCATTGAGAAGTATTTTTATTGCTTCTATTGCATCCTTATGCCTAAGAGTAAGCTTGCATCCGATTGGCAATCCAGGCCTTAAGCCCCATTCAGGAATCCTTTTACTTGTGAATGTCTTGACAGGCTTTCCTTTGCCGATTCGTTCGAGAAGAATTATGCCCTTTTCTAATCTTGTCTGGTCTTTTCCTGAGCCTATGTTCAGTGTGACCTTCTCTATTTTTAACAAACGCATTGGATTCATTTTACCAAAAGCAAAGGAGGAAATTCGGGGAGGTTTAAAAAGGTATGCTTTCAATAAGTTGTCATGTATTCTAGACGGATAAATTTTCCAA
>CAZXRI010000077.1:0-1140 GCA_964642765.1 uncultured Methanosarcinales archaeon
AAAGGATGAGCTGAAAAGATATTCTCGCCATTTGATTATGCCAGAGGTTGGTCTCGACGGGCAGAAAATAATAAAGAATGCAAAAATCCTTATTATAGGAGCAGGCGGATTAGGAAGCCCGATTGCACTTTATCTGACAGCAGCAGGAGTCGGAACAATTGGAATAGTTGATTTTGATAAGGTTGATTACACAAATCTCCAGAGGCAGATTCTTTATACAACCAATGATGTCGGAAAGCCAAAAGTTTCCTGTGCAAAAGAGCATCTCAAGGCACAAAACCCATCTGTAAACCTGATAGTTCATGAAACAAAACTCTCGTCTGAAAATGCCCTTCATATCTTGCAGGGATATGACATTATAATAGACGGCACAGATAATTTTCCTACGAGATATCTGATAAATGATGCATGTGTGTTTCTGAAAAAGCCTCTTGTTTATGGAAGCATATTCAGGTTTGATGGGCAGGTTACTGTGTTTGACTCAAGAATAGGACCTTGCTATCGCTGCCTTTATCCTGAGCCGCCAACTGCAGAAAGCGTTCCAAACTGTGCAGAAGCAGGTGTAATCGGAATCCTTCCCGGAATAATAGGTACATTGCAAGCAAATGAGGCTGTAAAATTAATCCTGAAAAAAGGGCAGGCATTAGTCGGAAGGCTCTTGCTCTTTGATGCACTTGAGATGAAATTCCGAGAGCTAAAATTAAGAAAGGATACTGAATGTGTTGTGTGCAGCAATAATCCTAAGATAACATCACTGATTGATTATGAGCAGTTCTGCGGCATCGGAAATAATGAAATCAGGACAGAGTCAGAATATGAGATAACTCCTGTTGAGCTGAAAAGGATTCTCGACGATAAAAAGCCTGTAACAATTGTAGATGTCCGCGAGCCGTTTGAATATGATATATGCAGGATAAATGGCTCAAGGCTGATTCCTCTCGGACAAGTCCAGCAGAGAATGAATGAGCTTGATGCAAATGAGCTGATTGTCCTGCACTGCCATCACGGAGCAAGAAGCGCACAGGCATTGATGCTATTAAGAGATTCAGGGTTTAAGAAACTGAAAAATCTCGTCGGCGGAATAGAGCAATGGGCAGAGGATGTTGAGCCTGAGATGAATAGATATTGATGGTTACATCC
>CAZXRI010000077.1:1240-5969 GCA_964642765.1 uncultured Methanosarcinales archaeon
TAAAAAATGAGAAAAAATAATAGAAAGTCAGAACGCGATACACCTTCAACAGATTTCAGCAGGTTCAGCAGCTTTAGCAGTTTTAACCGAGGAGGGTTTAGCTCTGCACAGAGAGAGATGCATAAAGCTATATGCGCAGATTGCCAAAAAGAATGCGAGGTTCCTTTTGAGCCAAAAGAGGGAAGGCCTGTTTACTGCCGAGAGTGTTATGCTAAACATCGCCCACAGAGGTTTTAAACTAAATGATAGATTATAAAATTATAAAATTCTGCAGCCTTTGCAGAAAAAGATTCGTAGTTAATAAGGGCGGATCAAAAAGAAAGTACTGTGATGAATGTCAGCTTAAAATTGGTAAAGAGCAAAATAACTGGACGGAGGTGAGAAAATGAAAGGAACTGTAAAATTTTTCAACAATATGAAAGGATTTGGCTTTATAGCTGGAGAAGATGGCAAAGAATATTTTGTACATCAGACCGGGCTAAAAGAAGGCGTATCTTTGAATGAAAACAATTCTGTTGAATTTGATGTTGAGCAAGGAGACAGAGGCCCAAAAGCGGTCAATGTTAGAAAAGAGTAAATCTTTTTTTATTCGGAACTTGGATCACATAACACTTATTTTTCTATTAATTGTTTTTTGTAAAACACCAGAAAGAATGATAATAAAAAAAAAACATTCAGCCAATCCTTAATGGATACATTTCATTGGCAATGTCAACAGCATACCTTAATTTCTCGTCGGAATCAGCATATATCTCAAACACTGTCTCGCCTTTTTTCACAGAATCCCGAACATGCTTCATAAGATAAATTCCAGCCGACTTATCAACAGGCGCTCCCGCAATTCTGGCAATCTTTGAAAAAGCATAATTGTTCAGCATGGAAATTTTTCCTGACTTTTTCGCCTTAAATGAATAAACACATTTGCCGAGCTTAATTTTTTCAGGAGTTATGTTTGGATTGCCGCCCTGCATCCTGATAATATCCTTCATTTTCTCATAAGCCTTTCCAGATTCAAGAATATCTCTGGCAATTTTTCTGCCGTTCCTTTTGCCGAGCATCTCAAAAACCCTGCCTGCCATCATGATGCATTTCTCCTCTAAATCAATCGGCCTTTTCTCATCCCTGCGGAGAACATACAAAACATCCCTTGCTTCCAAAGCAGGACCAATGCCAAATCCAATCGGCTCATCACCATAAGTAATAACAACCTCAATATGCATCCCGAGAATCTTTCCGACTGTCTCAAACTTATTCTTCAGCTCAAGAGCATCCTTCTTATTCTCTATCTTTGTATTCCTTCCAACAGGAATGTCAATTATAACATGAGTTGAGCTGACAGAAAGCTTCTTAGCAAGGATAGAAGCCAAAAGCTGGCTCTCAGCATCTATGCCGAGAGGCTTCTCGACGTGGATTATCTTATCATCTGCAGGAGCAAGGTTTAATGCACCGCCCCAAACAAGACAGCCGTTAATCTTGGAAACAATCCTTTTCATCCTGTTAATATCAAAACACACATTGCATAATACTTCCATTGTATCTGCTGTTCCTGCAGGGCTTGTTATTGACCTGCTTGATGTCTTTGGAATAGTAAATCCTGCAGCAGCAATCATTGGCACCAAAATCATTGATGTCCTATTTCCGGGGATTCCGCCAATGCAATGCTTGTCAACAATCGGATATCTTTTCACACGGAAAACATCACCCTGATATGCAATCGCCTTTGTCAATGCAATGGTTTCCTTCATGCTCATTGAATGTGAATAGCATGCAGCAACAAAATAAGTCAGCTCAATATCAGAGAGCTTATTATGGACAATATCCCAGACAATCTGCTCAATCTCATCCTTTGACAGGATTTTACCGTCGAGCTTTTTCTTGATATGCTCCAATGAAAGAGGTTTCCTTGCAAGCATAATCCCAACCTGAGCATTGTTCCTTACACCCAGCGACCTGATAACCTCTTCAACAAGCCCAATCTCTCCTGCCTTAACAGACTTATCACTCTCGGCAATATTAACCATGACTGTCTCTATCTTTTTTCCATATAAAATCTTAATCCTGTCCAATGCATGCAAATCCAGCTTTCCTGCATCTGCTTCATTCAGAATAGCAACAAGGCTTCTTCCTGTTGAAATATCAAGGTCCTTGACTTTGAGTTTCATTTTCTTCCTCTGTTTCCTCCTTTACATCTTCAGTTGAATTTTGCTTTGCATCTTCCTTTGCATCATCTCTCGTATCTTCCTTTCTCGTCAGGTAAAGCTTAATCATGACTATGCATGCAGCAAGAATAACAGGCCCAATTATGATTCCTATAAACCCGAACATTGACAATCCCCCTAAGACACCAAACAGCACAAGCAATGGATGGACATCTGCTTTTGAGCCGATTATTTTCGGCCTTAATATATTATCAATTGTGCTTATCACAAGCGCACCAAAAGATAAAAGGATAATTCCCCTGATAACCATAGAATTGCTGTGCTGGATTAATCCTGAAGTAATCATGAAGATTGCCGTCGGCAGCCAGATAATTGCAGTTCCTAAATAAGGTATCAATGCTGTTATTGTCATTATCGAGCCGAGGAATATAGGAGAAGGAACACCTAATATGACAAAGCCGATTGTGCCAAGGGTTCCTTGTATCAGGGCAATTATCACGTGCCCGTAAATCACAGCATATGTTACATCCTTGAAACTTTTGACGAGGATTTCCTGATGAGCAGGCTTTATTGGCAGGACTTTCATCAGGGCTTGATATAGATTAAACCCATCCTTGAGCAGATAATATGTTATGAATAAGACAATAAATGCGTGCAGGATAATCTTTGGTATGCTCGATAATGCAGATGATATTGGGCTGAGGACCAATTCAGGAATTTTTTCAATGCTTCCTTTAAAGACAGGGTTTGAAATCTGGCTTCCTGCAAAAGAAACTGCCTTGCATACAAACCCTGAATTTTCCTTGCATCCGTTTATTGCCTCTGAAATCTGTGCAGAATCCTTGAAGTCCCGATATACCTTAAATGATTCGCCGTATATTGCATTGCCCAGAATAATAAGCGGTATGGATATAGTTAACACAATAAGCCCGCAGATAAGGAATGCTGAAAGTGTCTTGTTTATCTTAGAGCTGAGCTTTTTGTATAATGGATAAAATATATAGGATATCACTATGCCGGTAAGTATGTCGCCGATAAATGGCCTGATTATAAAAAATGCGAGGAGAAGGATAACAAATATCAGCCCGATAAGGTAATATTTTGACAACTCTCTTTTTTTCATCTTGGATTTTATCAGTTTACACTGATATATATAGGTTATGAAAATTTATGTCTTACATTAATTTGAACTGTAAAGTAAACAGGTAGTGAGAATGAAAAAGAGTTCTAAGAAGATTTAAATAAGGCAACATTTGAAGATATAGATATGGGAACAAAGAAGAATATTTACTGGTTGACTATCACAATTTTAATTATTATAGCTATTTGGTCATACTTTACTAAACAAAATCAATTTTTTATTATTTCAGTGAGTTTAGCTTTTATAATTGCTTTTTTCCAAAAACAATTTTATCAGATGTTAACAAAATTGGGTTTATAAAATGCCTTCATTGGAATCATTTGAAGAATTGCCAAAATACATTAGATATGACTTTTTCATGGCAATTATTGGTTTATTTATTTTATATTTTGTATATACCAATAAACTGATTTATGATGACATATATTTGCGACCAATTACACTTATTATTGGAGGATTATGTTTGATATATGGTGTATTAGAAATGAAAAAGAATTATGATATAGAAATGGAATTACGAGATTTGCAATTAAGGTTAGAAAAGAGGAGATTGATTTCAAAGTTAAAAAAGTCAGATACAACCCAACCTAATCCAATAAAATGAGCCTGAAAAATAAAGTTATCCTTGTAACCGGAGCATCAAGAGGTATTGGCAAAGCAATTGCTGAGAGGTTCTCGAATGAAGGAGCAATAGCTATTATTACATCAAGAAATTTGAAGGAGATAAAGGATGTCTCAAAAAGGATAAAAAATTCGTTTCCTGTTGAGCTTGATGTTGCTGATAAAAAAAGCGTGAAATCAGCAGTACAAAAAATAATATCGAGATTTAAAAGGATAGATATTCTTATCAACAATGCAGGAATTGTAGATTACGGAACGCTTCTTGATGTGGATTATGAGCACATAGATTCCCAGATTAGCACAAACCTTCTCGGGACAATATACTGCACAAAGGAAGTCCTGCGTTATATGGCTGCGGAGAAGTCTGGCATAATAATTAACATTGGCTCTGGCTCAGGAAAAAAAGGAGCTGCAGAAACATCTGTGTATTGTGCATCTAAATTTGGAGTAACTGGGTTTACTGAAAGCATTGCTGAGGAATTCAGGCATCATAACATAAAAGTCCACCTGATAAATCCTGGAAAGGTGAACACATCTATTCACAAGATTCCTGCCAATGATTCTCGACGAGAAAAAATGCTCATTCCAGAAGATATTGCTGACATCTGTGTTTATCTTGCAAATCTTCCTCAGAGAGTTGATGTAAGGGAAGTTAATATCAGGCCGTGGATTGGGTAGGATTATGCCTTTACCAACAGGTAATTTTATTTTTAGGGATTAGTAATATTTGAAGAAAATCCTCGCTATATGCTCGGATTGTCAAAAGCTCATCTAATTCGCTTTTGAGCATATTTGTATTTCGCATAAT
>CAZXRI010000078.1:0-5938 GCA_964642765.1 uncultured Methanosarcinales archaeon
GGTTTTAACCGCACCAAAGCGTCAACGAATTTTGTCGTTGGAGCCAATATATAAATTTTTTAGTTTTCTATTTTTTTGAATACGGTTATTGTTAAATCCCAACAGAAACCTTTATAAATTCTAAGTTTAAATATATAAACTACGAGTTTATATGAAAGACATAACCAAAAATGAGATGGCATTTGTTCTGACTCTCCTCAAAAATCCAGATATAGACTATAATGCAAACAGTATCTCAAAAGAATTAGGCATTTCATCAATGGGAGCATTAAAGATAGCAAAATCCCTTGAAAAAGAAGAAATACTTCTCTCAAAAGAAATGGGAAGAGCAAGATTCTATCGCATAAATTTTCAGAATGATTATGCAAAACAATCTATAATATTATTCCTAAAGAGGGAAGCAGAATCATCAGCTCCTGCTGTAAAAAGATGGATTTCAGAGATAAAAAAAATCAAAAACGCAGAAATGGCAATTCTCTTTGGTTCAGTATTAAGAAATGAAAAAGATGCAAAAGATATTGATATACTTCTTGTTTCTGACGAAAAATCATTTCCAAAATTAAAAAAAGCGATTGACGAAATAAATCTGATAAATCCAAAGAAACTGCATCCTGTTTATCAGACAGAAGAAGACTTAAAAAATAATATTAGCAAGGAAGACAAAGTTATCTTGAACGCTGTAAAGGGAATTATTGTATTTGGCGAGGATATTTTATTGAATGTGCTTTCAAAATGAGCCATGCAAAAAACAAAGTTAGCTGGTGCCTGAAAAAGGCAGAGAAGGAATTGTCAGAGGGTGATAAGCACAGAGGGCTTGTTAAAATAAACCCTGATATGAAACTTGCACGAGAGCATATATCAAAAGCAGAGCATTATCTGAGAGCAACAGATTATCTAAAGAAAGGAAATTTTTCTGATATAAGCGCAAGCACTGTTTTTTATTCAATGTATCATTGCCTTCTTGCAATATCTCTAAAATTTGGTTATGAATCAAGGAATCAGGAATGTACTTTTGCTTTGATGCATAATCTTGTTGAGGATGGAAAAATTGATTTTGATAAAAATGTTCTGGATAAAATCTCTTCGCTTGATACAGATAAATCAGAAGCAAAAACAATAGTTGAGCTGAGAGAGCAATATCAGTATGGTGTTGGTTTGTCAATAAGGGATGATATTTACGACGAGCTTTTTGCTCTGGCTCAGAATGTTATTGATAAGGCGAAAAGGATTATTGAGGGGTGAATTAAGTAGCTTTTAAAGATGGAAAACAGTTAGTGGTTTAATGAGGAAGTTAATCAAAATCACCATAATCAGGTAATGTTCCATCTTCTATCATCCCTTCCTTAATTTCTATCTCCCTCCTTATAGTTTTATAATTTACAAAAAATATTTCTAATTTAATAGGATTATCATTCTTATCAAATCTACCCCTACATGAAAAATCGGGGATAACATCAAAAAAAGTTTTACCTATTGCAATTCCTTCTATAGGTTTCCATATTAATCTATGTTATCCTGATTTACGAATATTTACTATTAGGTTTATTTGTTTAAGCATTGCTTCTTCTTTACCTTTATTAAATATCCTTATAGGAATTTCGAAACTTGAATCAAAATCCATTTCAAGATGTCCTCTTATATCTTCTCCAAAATCCCGTTCAGAGATATAAACTGAAGGATTTGTTATTTCAACAATTAGATTTGGATTATTTTTTATCCAATCAAAGAGTTTTAAAACTGATAATAAAAAGGCTAATATTACACCTATCCCATAGAATATATCTTTTACAATACCAAAATCTAAATTCTTAAATAAATTAATAATGAACATATTTATGTTGAGTATAAGTCTATATTCAATATTTTCTTACTCCTCATCATCCCAAACAAACAATCATTTCTCCTAACACAGCATTATTTTTCACCCATCCTCCCCAAACAATCCAGTGCTCAAATACCCCTCTCCTGTATCAGGCAGAATAGCAAGAATATCTTTTCCTGCATTTTCTTTGGCAACCTGAATTGCCGCCCATGCAGATGCTCCCGACGGCATCTCCCTGATATTTGTAAGCTATTTTAATCATCTCCTAAATCATCCCATTCATCATCATCCAAATCAATATACCCTTCCTGATTAACATCAATTGCATTTATCGCATACAGCATTAATATCACCTCATTGATTATTTAATCGCAAAAACAAGAAAATCCAAAAAAACCTAATCTAAAATGCCGACGAGAATCAACATCTACAAACTATCTCAGAAGCTATATAATGGTACGAATACAAAGAAAAGTTCAAAGAAAAATTCCCTGCAACTCGGGCATTATACTGGTTTCTTTGGTTCATGCTAAACTAATATTCAGAATTCTATATAAACATTGTTGAAAGAATTATTCTGAGGGGAATATTAACCTATGACATATCAAAAGAAACTCGACAATGCAGCTCCAAGCGCGCCATCAACAAAAAAGTAAATAGTCAGCCCGATTACAATAAAAACAGGAATATACTTCAGGCTGCTTCTCACATCTCCTTTCTTAATCGCACCGATAATAAGCGCGGCAAAAAAAACAGTCATGATTATCGAGGACATTGCAAAAATCCTGAAATCCCCCTGAGAAATACCCCCTGCAGAAAAAGATAGCCCCATTCCCTGAACATTCTTTGGCATGGTAGAGCTTCCTGCTAATTTCTGTGTAATCTTAATGAACTGGCTTGAAAGCGCAAACAAAACAGGAGCAGCAACAACAGATGCAAACGAAATAAAAATAACATAATTAGAAACATTGGCAGCCATTTCCTTCTGCATAACTCTTGATTCCTCAATATCAACAGCAATCCTGCTCAGCAATGCTCCCATATTTCCGCCAGCATTCATCCCTTCGAGAATAAGGCTTATTGTCCTCTTCAAAATAGGTGAGTCATACTTATCGCTGAATTTTGTAAGAGCAACCTTGATATCAGTTCCGGCCATTGTCTCCTTTGCAATATGCTCTATCTCCTTTGCAAGAATCCCGAACCTTGGCCTGACAGCATACCATAAAGCCCTGTCAAGCATCATTCCTGCCCTGACATTAGATGCAGTAAGCTGAAGAAAATCAGGCAAAACCTCCTCAAGCTCCAATCTCCGACGATAAATTCTGAAATCAATCGCAAAATAAAATATTCCTGACACAAGCAGATAAATTAAAGGGAAAATAAAAAGCCATTGCAGGATAATAATCAGGAAAAGGTAAAATATGCTGATATTCTCCATCTTAGTCAGAGCAAATAAAAGATAAGCAGACAGGAGCATATTCAGCGCAATGCCTACATTAAACAAAACCTTCTTCAAGACCTTCTCATCTAAAGATATTCCTGCCTTATCAAGGAGATACCTTAATTTTGCCCTTCTCTGCTGGGCTGACAGCTTAGGTTTTTTCACGAATTGCTTTTTCGTTGGCTGAAATCCCCACTTTTGCACAGGCGGTGGTTTTTCCTTAGTATTCCCCTTTGCAGGATTACGAATAGCCTTTTTCTTAGGAATCATATCCATTATATTCCTGAATATCCTGTTCAAGCCTGATATTATCTTCTCATGGAATTTAGGCATTTTAAAAATCCACCGCAGGCCTCATGAATTTAATCATAGACAAAAACATGAACTGCACAAATGCCATAAAAAAAACAATTGAAAGCAGCACAGTAAGATTAAGCTGGAGGTTCACAAGGGATGCGATAATCACGACAAATGTGACTGCCAGCGACGGGACAATGACAGCAGCCATCATATAGAACATTGCAAGAGGATTCAGCTTTCTGCCGTATTCTTTCAGCAAAATGCTCTGCTCCCTGCTGATTTGCTCGATAACTGAATTAATAGATTCTCCGACATCTGCTCCTGTGCGCTGTGAATTAAGAATCTGCCAAATAATCCTCCTGAAATTATTAGACGGAGTAAGCTCAATAGCTTGGTTCATTGCATCTTCCATTCCTGTACCGAAAGAAACCTTGTCAGTAATGAGCTTGAAATACTTGCCGATATTCTTATAATTCCTTGCGAGATTATTAAAGGCATCATAAAGCGGGACACCTGACTGGATTTCAATGACGAGAAACCTTCCTGCATAAACAATCTCCCTGTTAATCTCCTTATCCTTCTTTGATATGAGCGCGTCAGGAATCCTGATAATATAAAAGAAACTTATGGCAAATATTATCGGTGCAGAGATAAACGCAATCTTTGCATTCCCTGACTTTGCGAGCAGAAAAAAAAGAAAAACAACAATGCCAACAGTAAGATAACCCGCCGAGACAATTGTTTTCTTGAGATATGCCTCTGCTTTTTCATCTATCCCAGCCTGAAGAAGCTTATAATTCATGTCAGGATAGAACTTTGCAAGTTTCTTGATTATCTGGTTGAGCATTTTCCTCAGCTATACATTAACTTTCTACATTAACCTTATCCTTCAGCACTGTTTTTACAGGCTTGTTCTTATCTATTGCATCCATGAGGTTTTCTGTATCAATATAATACTGTGCCATTACCCTTCCGACGCCATCAACAGTATCAACATTATTTTTCACAAGCCACTTAAGGACTCTCTCCCTCTCGGCAAGAGAAGAATTAAGCTCATTCCTTGAAAATCCTGTAAACATCTGAAGCGTATTAAACAGGACTTTTGAATCAGCAGATTTTTTCAGTGCATCAGAGCGGAAATCAAACTGGAGCAAAACATTAGGCTGTGCATCAGGAAGAATCTCAGCAATCTGGAAAGTTCTTCTTAACCCTGTTCTCCTGTTTCTGTACTGGACTATAATCATTGAGATTGCTGGAAGCATAATCTTAGGAATATCAATAGGCGGATTTGTCAGCCTTGTAATTGTCTCAAAAGCATCATTTGCATGGACGGTTGCATAAACACTATGCCCTGTATGGATTGCTTCAAACAAAACCTCTGCCTCTTCTTTTCTTCTTATCTCACCGACGAGAATCCTGTCTGGCCTCATTCTCAGCGAATTAACAAGCAAGTCCAGCATTGTTACAGCTCCCTTTCCCTCAGGATTAGCAAGTCGTGTAACCATTGGAAGCCAATGCAAGAATTTCGGCAACTGAAGCTCTCTTGTATCCTCAATACTCAGGATTCTCTGGTTAGGAGGAAATAAATTAGCTATTGCATTCAGCATGCTTGTTTTTCCGGTTGCTGTTCCTCCTGCTATCAATGCAGAAAGCTCATACTGTAAACCAAGCCAGATAAGTGATGTTGCACTTATGGAAATAGTGCCTGACTTAATCAAATCAGTAACAGTCCATGGCTTTGCAGCAAACTTCCTTAATGTGATAGTATTTCCGTTGGCAGAAATCGGCTCAAGAGTTGCATTTACCCTGTCTCCTGTGCCGAGATGAGCATCCATCAGAGGATTAAGGATAGTAATCTGCCTTCCAACCTTCCTGCCTATCATTGATGCATAAAACCTGATTTGGTCCTCGCTCTCGATAAGGATTGTTGTTTTCAGCCAGCCATGCTTCTTATGATAAATCCACACAGGCTCCTTTGCACAATTTATAGCAATCTCTTCAATCTGGATATCATCCATAAGAATCTCTATCGGGCCCATGCCAAGGCTTCTCTGGATAAGGTAAGATGTAAGGAACTTTGTAGTTTTCTCGTCGGCATTTGGGAAATACTTATCAACAAGGTCAATGATTGCCTCAGTATACTTAGTCTCAATCTGGTTTGTCTCCTTAATATTGATAATGTCAACCATCCCAAGGCTGACCTTCTGTGTTAATTCATTTCTAATCCTCTCGAGAATAAGCTCAGTAACCTTTGTAATGTTTGCAATAGAAACCTCATATGTCTGGACAAAATCCTCAGGCTTCTTATATATCTTATTGTTACAGGAATGTCATTAGAAATATAATTATAAGTATCAATAATCCGAAATTCATCT
>CAZXRI010000079.1:0-5929 GCA_964642765.1 uncultured Methanosarcinales archaeon
ACATTCTTCCTTATATTTGTATTTATAAAGAAATTTGCAAAAGTTTAGTTAATAATTGCTTCGTCTCTTGATTTGCCTTGTGAGATACATCCTGGCAAATTAGGGCATTCTGCTATAAACGCCCCGTCCTCGTCTTTTTCAATGATAATTCTATATTTCGTTTTATACCATTGATTAATTCCAAGATATTTAAAATTATCTAGTTTCTCTAAAAATTTATAAACAACCACAGACTCCTGTGTTGATATGCTTGATGATGTTCTTAATCGTTCTGATGTTATAATCATTCCAGGAGCAGGAGTCCGAGAAGAACCTGATAAAGACGGTAATTGGCTTCATCCTTGGGGAATTGCCCGTGTAGAGATGGCATTGGAGTTATACAGTTCAATTGATGAAGATGCTTATTTTATTGCTATAGGCGGAGGTTCGCCTCATAAAAATCCTTCTTATGATAATGGGAATAGAGTTTTTGACTGTTCTGCAATTACCGATTATCTCCACAGACACGGGATTTATGAGAATAGAATAATTAGTGTAAGTGAATTATATGGCACACTTGGTTATGAATCTTCATCGAAACTGATTTTGCAGGATACTATCGGTGATGTGTTTTCCTCAAGGGGAATTCTTGAAAACAGAAATCCAGAAACCGTCCATATTGTTACAAATAAGTTTCATTATGAGCGTGCATGTAGATTATTTGATTATATCTTTAATCTTGTTCCTGCTTTACCTTTCTCAAATAATCTTGCTTTTTATTGTGCTGAAAATGATGGAATTGATAGAGAGAGTTTAGATGCAAGGGTTGCTAAAGAAAGAGAGAGAACTGAATATTTTTTTAGGCAGGTAACTGAAAATGAAATAGATAATATTAACGATTTTGATAGATGGCTAAGAACTTGCCATGATGCGTATAAAGATGGCGGAACTGTTCAACGACATAGTGGAGCAGTTGTAAATACTTATTGAATTGCTAAATCCAAAATATTATATTCTTGTTTGTGAATTTGTTAGCTATGACAACAAAATTCCCCAATCCAGATTCTAAATGGAAAACCTGCCTGACACCAGAGCAGTATAAGATTCTCAGAGAGAAAGGAACAGAAATGCCATTCACAGGAAAATATTATGAGCATAAGGAAAAAGGCGTTTATTTGTGTGCTGGATGCAAGAATGAGCTTTTCTCGTCGGATACAAAGTTTGATTCTGGAACTGGCTGGCCAAGTTTTTTTGAGCCGATTAAACAAGATAATATTAAGGAGAATTTTGATACAAGCCGTGGAATGATTAGGAAGGAGATTATTTGTGCAAAATGCGGAGGGCATTTAGGGCATGTTTTTGATGATGGTCCAAAGCCGACTGGAATGAGGTATTGTGTTAATTCTCTTGCGTTGGAGTTTGAGAAGGGAAAAGGAAATAATTGAATACTTTTCCAATTGAGTTGTATTGATGAGGATATAACAAAAACTAAAAAATAATCCCTACTTTGTATTTACACTCCTCGCCAAATTTTGAAAATTTGTCTCGTCGGATTTGATATTTATCTTATTCGTGGTAAGCGACAAGAACCATTCCGTCTGGTTAACATAATTTACGAAAGAAAAATTCCACAAGAATTTTTCTTGAGCCACTCTAAAAGTAAGGGATTATTATTTTCAAGAGAAATCCGACACAGTCAGTCACAGACTGGCGGATTGCTCTTTCCCTTCGGTCGCTCGGTCGGATTTCTAAGAATACAAATATTCTTGCAGTTCGACAGTATGTCTATACCATCAGTTAAAAACTGATGGAATATTTGTATTTAAAGTAGATTTCTCATTTTGAGTATGATATAATTCCAACTAAAACAAAACTCCCATCACAAATCACCCAAACCCTTTTATAAGATAAAACATCCCTTATTCTCGAGTTATAATGCCAATCGAAACAATAAGGGATTTCTCTATAAGAAAAATCTCTGTTATGGATAAGGATGGAAATCTTGACAGTGCATTAATGCCTAAACTTTCACATGAAGAGATAAAATCCCTTTACAAATTTATGCTCATATCCAGAGTTTTCGACGAGAAAACATTAAAGATGCAAAGGCAGGGAAGAATGGGAACCTGCGTTCAATGCACAGGGCAGGAAGCTTGCTCTTTAGGAATTGCATTTGCATTGAGAGAACAGGATTGGATTTTTCCTGCATACAGAGAAAACGCAGCAATGTTTTTCAGAAATGTTCCAATGAAGAATCTTCTTTTATTCTGGATGGGTTTTGAAGAAGGAAATTTAATGCCTTCCGAGAGTAATGTCTTTCCTATGTGCATGCCAATTGCAACCCATCTTCTTTATGCTTGTGGGTTTGCTTGGGGAAATAAGCTGAAGAAAAAGGATATAATCTCTGCTGTTTTTTTCGGAGACGGAGCAACTTCCGAGGGAGATTTTCATGAGGCATTGAATTTTGCATCTGTGTATAAATTGCCGATAATTTTTGTATGCCAGAATAATCATCTTGCGATAAGCACGCCTCTCGAGAAACAGACAGGCTCAAAAACAATTGCGCAGAAAGCAATTGCTTATGGCATCGAGGGAATTCAGGCAGACGGCAATGATATTTTTTCTGTGATTAAAGCTGGGCAGATAGCTGTTGAGAATGCAAAAAACTTCAAGCCGACATTGATTGAATTAATCACATTCAGAATCGCATCTCATACAACAGCAGATGATCCAACGAGATACTGTGATGATGAGCATGTTAATTCATGGAAGGAAAAGGATCCTATTGAAAGGCTGAAAAAATACATGATTTCCCAGAAGATTTTTTCTGAGGATTTTGAAAAGGAGATTATCGAGAATGCTGAGAAAGATTTCAACAGGGATTTTGAAGAATCAGAGAAATTTTCTGTTTCTTCCGACGAGATTTTCAAATATACATTCAAGGATATGACATGGAACATAAAAGAACAGCTTGATGAAGTGAAATTGAATAAATCAAATAATAATAATTCAGGAGACAGGGATTGAAATGCCAATAATGAATATGGCTGAGGCAATTAATAATGCTCTTCATCAGGCAATGGTTGATGATGATTCTGTTCTTGTTCTTGGACAAGATGTTGGCATTAACGGAGGAGTATTCAGGGTTACCGACGGGCTTTTTAAGAAATTCGGCAGTGAGAGGGTTTATGATACTCCGCTTGCTGAATCAGGAATGATTGGATGCTCAATTGGATTGGGAATGACTGGGTTTAAGCCTGTTGTTGAAATGCAGTTTTCTGATTTTATGTCTAATGGATTTCACATGCTGATTTATCATGCGTCAAAATTAAGAAACAGAACAAGAGGAAGGTTTCATGTCCCGATTGTCATAAGGGCTCCTGTTCAGGGAGGAATACATGCGCTTGAGCACCATTCCGAAAGCATGGAAGGGATTTATGCTGCAATTCCAGGATTGAAAATAGTTATGCCATCTAATCCCTATGATGCAAAAGGCTTGCTGTTAGCTGCAATTGATGAGCCTGATCCTGTTATTTTTTTTGAGCCGAAAAAGCTTTATCGGATTTCAAAGCAGGAAGTTCCCGACGAGAAATACAAAGTTGATATTGGAAAGGCAAATGTTGTTCAGGAAGGTAAGGAGCTTACAATTATTACATGGGGCTCAATGGTTCGAGAATCTCTTGCTGCTGTTTCTCTTGCAAAGGCATCTATTGAGGTTATTGATTTGAGAAGCTTATCACCTTGGGATATTGAGACTGTTTGTGCATCTGTAAGGAAAACCCGCCGTGCAATTGTTGTTTCTGAAGCTCCGAGAAGCTTTGGAATTTCAGGAGAGATTGCTGCAACTCTCTCGGAAAAATTAGTATTAAGCCTTGATGCTCCAATTAAGCGTGTAACTGGATATGATATTCCTTATCCGTATTTTTCAAAAGAAAACATTTATCTGCCTAATGCGAATCGTATATTAAATGCAATCAACGAGGTGTTATCGTTCTGATGTTCCAGTTCAAGTTTCCTGATTTGGGTGAAGGGCTTTTTGAAGGCGAGATAGTTAAATGGCTCGTCGGGGAAGGGGATTCTGTCAAAGCCGAGCAGAATGTTCTTGAAGTTGAGACAGCAAAGGCAGTTGTTGAAATTACATCTCCAAAGGCTGGAATTGTAAAGAAGATTTTGTTTAAGGTTGGAGATGTTGTTAAAACTGGAGAGGTTGTTTTTCTTTTAGATACTGGAGATGGAGTTGATGAATCTGAAAGCCAAGATGAAAGGATAATTTTGCAGACAGATAAGATTCCTTCTGTTTTGGCTGCTGAAAAATCTTCGATGGAAATTCTTGCAACTCCTGCTGTTAGAAAGCTTGCAAGGGAACTTAAGATTGATTTGATTAATATTAACGGAACAGGACCACATGGAAGAATTACCGAGGATGATGTAAGAAAAACCCTTTCTGGAAAGGTTTCAGGAGGAGATGTCGAGAGGGTTAAGCTTCATGGAATTAGAAAGGAGATTGCAGAGAGTATTACAAAGTCAAAGTTTACAATGCCTCATGCAACTGTGATGAATGATGCACATGTTACAAGTCTTGTTGCTTTCCGAGAGAGAATTAAGCCTTTGGGTGAGAAGAGCAATGTTAAGATTACATTTCTACCTCTTGTTGTAAAGGCTGTTATTGAGTCGCTGAAAAAGCATCCTATCCTGAATTCTTCTCTTGATTCAAACACAAACGAGATTGTGCTGAAGAAGTTTTACAATATTGGGATTGCAGTTGATACTCCTAATGGTGTTGTTGTTCCTGTGATAAAGAGTGCTGATAAGAAGAGCATTATTGAGATTTCCAAGGAGATGGTAGAACTTTCTGCTAAGGCTCGAGATAAAAGGCTTTCTCTCGATGATATAAGGCATGGAACTTTTACAATTACAAATGTCGGCTCTGTCGGAGCAAGGATGTCAATTCCGATAATTAATTATGGCGAGGCGGCTATTCTTGCAATGCATACTATCTTTGAAGCTCCTGTTGTTAAAGATGGAAAGATTGTTGTTGAGAAGGTTTTGCCTTTCTCTGTTTCGTTTGATCACAGAATAATGGACGGTGCAGAGGCGTCAAGGTTTTTGAATGATGTGATTGTTTTTCTGAGAGAGCCTGAGTGGATGATGGATTTGATTGAGTGATTTACTGTTTTATGAGCATTACTCTTCCAAAATTTTGATAACTTAATTTCTTAAAAAAATAGAATCCACTACTTTGTTTACACTTGAAAATTTATAGTAATTCTGACAGACCGAACTTTCTAAGTATTTATGTGTTTTCTTCGACTAAAGTATATCCTCCTTTTCCTTCAAACTTGAGTTTTGCTTTGCCGTCTGTGAGAGGGATACACACGAAATTATTTGTCGCATCTAATGGTTTTATCTTATCTATAAAAAAAGATTCCGTAGTCTTCCCGACGAGAAAAACATTTTTTTGTATCTTGTCATTCCAGCTGTCATGAATGATTGGCTTTGTAGTTTGTAATGATGAGCTTGCAGACTTATCCAAATCAACAACACAAATCTCTCCAAACCCTCTCGGCAAAACAACATCCTCTTTAATTAAATTTCCTGAGCCCATTGCACTTTTTACAAGGGATTCAAGCTGCTTCTGGAATCTTGGAATCTCTACTTTTTGCTCTGCCTGCGCAAGTGACGCTATTTTCTGATAACCAAAAATAACAATTATCCCAATAACAATCATTCCTAAGATATAGATGAAAACTTCTGACGATATTCCATTTTTCATTTTTTATGACTCGAAGTTTTCTTTTTGGAAGATTTTTTTGCAGTTGCTTTTTTTAGTTTTTGGCTAACTGTTGACTTGCTTGTTAACCTACTGAGTTTCTTGAATACATTTTCATCTGCAATTTCCTCGAGGGATTTTTCTTTGGATTTGGCAGAGGATTCCTTTTTCTTTGGTAAT
>CAZXRI010000080.1:0-5833 GCA_964642765.1 uncultured Methanosarcinales archaeon
AAAGAATTGACCAGAATGCTATCAGCAAATCTTTGTTAAAGAGCTAAACAAATACAATAATTTGGATTATGCCAGTTAGATTTGCTGAAAATCCGAGAGAACTCGGATTTTCTTCACATAAATGTTTGTGCTTTGATTGGCAGAAATTAGTTATTATAGAAAAAAGAATAGAAAATGTTGATGATATTGCAGGCACAAATAAAAAATAACAAAATATTAAATAATCCTCTATCGGAGCATAGAACATGCTCATCCACATATCAATATTCCTTCTCGGACTTGTGCTATTAGTAAAAGGCTCTGACTTCTTTGTTGAGGCAGCATCAAGAATAGCTCGGAGATTTAAAATATCAGAATTCCTTATAGGAATAACATTAGTTGCAGTAGGGACATCCATACCAGAACTATCAGCATCAATCATAGCAGCGATAAAAAACCAGAGTGGAATAATCGTCGGAAACATAGTCGGAAGCAACATTGCAAATATCGGATTAATAATAGGAATATCAGCAGTCATCTCAACAATCAAATCCAATAAACGGATTCTAAGGATTGATGGCTACATAATGATGCTAGCGGCAATCCTCTTCCTTATCTTTGCCATCAATGGGAAAATCTCCATGCAGGAAGGAATAATATTCCTTATAATCTATTCAGCATACATAATCTTCATGATAGAATCAAAGGATAGCTTCAAAAAAAACCATTTCAGCGAATTCCTCGACTATTTCATGTATTTCAGATACCTGACAACAATAAAAAAAGTAGCAATCAAACACATCTTCCAAAGGCATGATAATGGCTCTAACAAAAAAATATCCCACATGAAAACAATCATGGATATCATAATAATCATCTTCTCCATCTTGGCAATTATCGTCGGTGCAGATTACATAGTAAAAGAAGGCGTATGGTTCGCAAACTTCTTCAATGTCCCAAGCAGCATAATTGCATTAAGCGTAATTGCAATAGGCACATCACTTCCGGAATTAGGAGTCGCGATAATGGCAGCCAGAAAAGGATTTGATGACATCCTGCTCGGAAACATAGTCGGAAGCAACATTGTTAACATACTATTAATAATAGGAATAACCAGCATAATTAAACCAATTCAAACAAGCTACATCACAATCTTCTACACTATTCCATTCATGATACTAATGTCAGGTCTTCTCATCTATTTCCTCATGAAAAAAAGCAGGCTGGAAAGAAAGCACGGGATAGCAATGCTTGCAATATACATCATATTCATGGTAGCAATATTTGTAATGATGTGATAATAGCAAAGCAAATTCTTAATCTATAAAACCATACTTTCCATGCATTGGAGTAAAAACAAACTGCCCGAGAAATTCAAACTCAAACCTTCCATTAGCACGCTTGATTCCCTTTACCATTTCCTGCTCATGCCTTGAGCCCACAGGACCGAGAATAACTCCGTCTGGCTTCAGATGCTCTAGCAAAGGCTTTGGAAAATTTCTGCATGCAGCAGTCAAAATAACCTTATCAAAAGGTGCTTCACTCTCAATCCCTTTTGAACCATCATCCTCAAAAACAGACACATTAGAAATGCCTGCCTTTATCAGATTCCTCTTTGCATACATCACAAGTTCAGGAATAATCTCAGAAGAAACAACCTTGCCATTCTCGCCTATAATCTTGGCAATAATCGCTGCCTGATAACCTGAGCCTGTGCCAACCTCAAAAACCTTATCACCTGATTTCAGCTCAAGTGCAGCAGTCATCATCATCACAGTTGTAGGCTGGGAAATTGTCTTGCCTCTCATCAAAGGCAATGGAACATCCTCATAAGCAGAGCCAATCAAAGCATCAGGCACAAAATTCTCCCTGTTAACAGACATAAAAGCATCCAGCTCCTGATTCCCAAAAGAAAAATTCTTCCTCCAGAAATTTACAAGGAACTGTTTCTGGTCAATAAGCCTTTGATTCATAACACTAAAGTATCGGGGAGATATTTAAGTGTTATGTCTCTCATCCAAAAAGCTCTGCATCAAATCCCTTGCTAATGAACATCTTATTTTCCATCGATATAATCATGACATCAGCAGGAAGTTTTTCTGAAAGCCTGATTGCATTCTCAAACCCTGCTGTAAAAAGAGCTGTCGCAAACGCATCAGCCTCAATCCCTTTTTCAGCCACAACAAAAATACCCTTGACAGAATTCTCAGGCATTCCTGTTTTAGCATTAATCAAATGATGAAGCCCTTTCCAGTTTCTCCTATTACCTGAAGATGCAGCTATTGCCTTATTATTAAGAGAGATTTTCCCGATTGCAATTTCTGGATTATCCGGATGCTCAAGAAGAATTATCCACTCCTTTCCCCTTCCAAAAATATCACCGCCAGCATTAATGTAATAAGCAGGAACATTTTTCCTGTCGAGTAATTTAGAAACCATATCAAGTGCAAATCCTTTACCCAGACCGCCAAACTCAATTTCCTTGGCAAGAAAGACTTTACAATTAGCCTTATCAAGCAGGATTGGGCTTAATGGCTTGGATATATTAGATTGCTTAGAAAGTTTAGAAGGTTGATGTTTAACATCTTTCGGAACAAATGAATGCTCCTTGTCATAACCCAGAGCATCCAGCCTTGCCTTCATTGTTACATCAAAATTCCCGTCAGACTTTTCATAAAACTCAACGGATTTTTCCAGAAGGTAAAAAAACTCCTCTGAAACCTTATGCCATTTATTCAGGCTGCGGTTTATCTCGGAAAGTTGTGAAGAATCAAGAAATCTCGAGTATGCCTGCTCAATCCTCTTTATTTCATCAAAACAATCAGAAAAAAAGCAGGCGAACTTTTCAGGAAGCTTTATCTCGACTATTGTTCCGAGCAGCTCCCTTTGTTCACATGCAAATTCCATCTCAAAATACCAATGAGCAATCAATATTTCTCAATTATATCCTGAACATATTTCTTAAAAGCTGCAGTTGTAAGCGAGCTTCCGCTAATCTGGCTTGGAAGATTCAATTCATCAATCCTTTTCCCGACGACAAGGTCAGGAAGTGCAGCATTAACCCCGTTGATAAACTTCTCAGATGTTTTGTCAGGGTTATTTCCTGTTATAGACGCACCAGTTACAATATCATCCTTCACAGAAACCTTTATGTCAATTGTCTCATGGCCTCCGTCGTGATAATCATAAGTAACCTTATCAGAATATGTCCCGTCTGCGATAACTATATTTATTTTATCCTGTGTTTTTTCAATCTGGGATTTTTTATCATCTGTCACCAAATCAGCTTTCTGAACAATTGTTTCCTTGCCCTCGGCAGATTTAGAGCTTGTTTTTTCAACTTTTGAAGTGCATCCTGCAAGAAGCAAAATAGCTGAGATTATAACTGCAAATGCAAAAATTATTTTTTCGCGCTTTTCATTTTGTAGTCTAAACACCATTTATCTTCACCTCCGATAAATACCGAAAATGTTGCAATCATAAGCCCTGCATCACGGATAAAAGTCTCTCCATAGCCAAGCTCAATAATAATAGCAATTAAATGAATGGATAAAAGAAAAGCAGCAACACGCGTAAACAATCCTGCTGCCAGCATTGAACCGAGAACTATCTCAAAAATCCCGTTTGCATAGACGAAAGCATTTGCATATCCCGACGAAAATATGAACTCAGGAAGGTATCCTATAAAATTACCAGGATTAAAAACCTGATTAATCCCAAACCATAAGAATACAGCAGCCATTCCTATCCTCAAAACCATCTGCGAATAAGGCTTTAGATTTTCAAGCGCCATTTTTTAATATGGTGCAATTCACAATATAAATCTTATGGATGATTAATCATAAGAAAGCATTATAAATTTGGCTGACCTTACATGCTGAATGAAGATAATCATTAATGGAAAAGAAAAGGAAATCAAATCAAAAAGCATTCCAGAGCTAATAAATGAGTTAAGCCTAATCGTTTCTTCGTCGGCAATTGCAGTAAATTACACCGTCATAAAGAAATCATCCTATTCTGAGGCACATCTAAAAGAAGGCGATAGGGTTGACATAGTGCAGGCTGTTCAGGGAGGCTGATTTCATATGGAACCTCTCGTCAAAAAATACTCGCCGAAATCATTAAAAGAATTTGTCAGCCAGAAAAAACAGATTGATGAGCTGAAATCTTTCATCGAGAACTACAAGAAGCAGAAAAAAAAGGCAGCTCTTCTTTATGGTGCATCAGGAACAGGCAAAACATGCGTTGTGCATATACTGGCAAAAGAATATAACCTTGAATTGGTAGAAGTAAACGCATCAGAATTCCGCAATCAGTCGCAGATAGACCTGAAAATAGGAAATGCAATAAGGCAGATGAGCTTATTCTCGAGAGGAAAACTAATATTAATAGACGAGGCAGACGGAATAGCAGGAGTCGAGGACAGGGGAGGATTACAGGCAGTAATAAAACTTATAGAAGAAACAACCTATCCCATAATCCTGACAATGATTGACTGCTCAGACCATAAATATGATTCCATGAAAAGGAAATGCAACCTTATAGAATTCTCTCCGTTGGAAAATGATGAGGTGGTTGATTATCTAAAGGATGTATGCAAGAAAGAGAATATATCAATAGACGACACAGCACTAAGGAGTCTTGCACGCTTTTCAGGAGGAAGCCTTAACTCTGCACTAAACGATTTACAGTCAATTTCAGAGCAGAAAAAACACATCTCAAAAGATGATGTTGATTTTCTCGGATTCAGGGATCATACAGAACAGATAACAGGAGCATTGCTTCGTATACTAAAGACAACAGACATAAACATTGCCTTGAGCGCATTCGATGGTGTTAAGGAAAACCAAGACCAGCAATTTCTTTGGCTTGACGAGAATCTTCCTAAGGAATATACGCAGGCTGAAGACCTTGCCAATGCATATGATTCCATGTCAAAGGCAGATATTTATCGACGGAGAATTAGGATTAACCAGTATTACCGTTTTATGGTCTATATCAATGCTTACCTTACAGCAGGAATTTCTCTCGGAAAAAAAGAAAAATACCAAAAGCAAATCACTTACGAAGAAACAAAAAGGCTGCTGAAAATTTTCTGGGCGAACCAAAAATCATTCAAGAGAAAAGACATAGCAAAAAAGATTGCCAAAGCAGCACACTGCTCAGCCAAGAGCGCATTCAAGGATATGGTTTATTACAGGACAATGTTCCAGAAAAGCAAGGAATTTGCCGGAAAAATAGTCGCCGAGCTTGAGTTTACAGACGAGGAAGTTGAATGGATGAAAAAATGATGATTGGCATAGCCATTACTTCCAAAGGTATCGAGGATATATGTGCAAAAGAGATTTCTGAAATAATCGGTGCAGAAACACAAATAGGAAATTCCTTTGTAAAATTTAAATGCTCAGGATTTGAGGATTTTTGTTTGCTCTGCTATCAGATGCATACAGCAAGCAGGATTCTTTATGTTCCAGATGATGCAAACCAGCCTGAAAAACTATTTGATGATTTATCTAATGACAACATCCAAAACTTAGGAATAGACTTTGCAGGCTTTGACCTAAGCAAAAGGCAATATCGCACAAGGCAAAGTCCTGACTTGTTGGATTCAAAGATTGCATACAGCCTTGTTAGAATTGCAGGCATTTCTCGTGGAGAAACTCTTCTCGAGCCGATTACTTCCGACGGGGTTATCTCTATCGAGGCATCTTTATCTCTTGAAGGAATATCACCCTCTCATTTTGTCAGGGACAAGTTTGCATTCCTGCATTTTGACTTTCTAAGCAGCATTGAATTTGACAAATTATTTTTGCATAAGAGCAAACCAAAAGAAAAATCCAGCATTTACTGTTAT
>CAZXRI010000081.1:0-5814 GCA_964642765.1 uncultured Methanosarcinales archaeon
TTCAATGAAATACACTGGTGGAAAATGAGATTTTAATCTAATTTTGTTAGGTTTTCTAAATATAATATTATCGGCTCAAAATCACTAAATGGAGCTGCTCCGCTTATAAGCTTGCCATTGATGAAAAACGCCGGTGTTCCTGAAACTCCTGCTTTCTCTCCATCATCCATGTCTTTCATTACCTCAGCTTTCATCTTACCTGAATCAAGGCATTCATTAAATTTTGCTGTGTCAAGCCCCAAATCCTTTGCATATTGCTTGAGATTATCGACGGAAAGAGCAGCCTGATTTTCAAACAGCTTATCATGATATTCCCAATACTTGCCCTGCTCGTCGGCACATTCAGAAGCCTCTGCTGATTTTAGGGCATTCTTATGCCCGCTAAGAGGGAAATCCCTATAAACAAACTTAATCTTTCCAGCCTTGGCAAGCTCACGCAGCTTAGGAACAGATGCTTCCCATGATGGATCTCTTTGCTTAAACTGTGCAATCAATCCTGCATGAGTGCCGTCAGCAGCTCCGCAATAAGGGCATTCAAAATCTGAGAACTCAATAACAACAACCTTTGCATCCTTTGGCCCTAAATAAGGATCATCATCCGCTGTTAATTTTATCTCAGCTTCACCTCCTGAATTCCCGCCGGAATTTCCAGGCGATACATCTGTGATTCCATCAATCCTCTTAGACAAATCTGCAATTCTGCCATTAAAATAAAATGTATTCCATGCTGTCAGCATAAGAACAATAATCATTAATCCGAGAATCAAATTCTGCTTTTCCATTCATATCACCTTTTTAATTTAATATTCTTCTTCTGTTGTAGCAGCTTTCTTTTCATATTTATATCTTTCCCGTTACAATGCTTGAAAAAGTTTTAGTTTGTTAGTTAGATTTATATATCCTGCAGACAAAGAATTTATCAATGCAAAAAATATCCGAGAAAGCAGGACAGATTGTGAAGAAAGCTTTTCCTGATGCAAGAATTGAGAAGCTCCAAATCTACAAGCATGGCTTAATTAACAAAACCTATGAAATAATCATTTCAACTCCCGACGAGAAATCCAAAGAACTTATCCTTAGATTATCTCCAAAGGAAAGCTGGAAACCGAAAAAGGAAAAGTTTGTCTATGAGTTAATTTCAGGAAAAACATTTGTTCCTGTTCCGAAGGTTTATCTTATTGAAAGCTCTGAAGAATTAATAGGCAGCTCATTTATGCTGCTGTCAAAAATAAAAGGCGAGGATCTTGATAAGGTATATTCCAAGACAAGAAACAAATCGCTTATTTCAAATGCAGGGGAATATCTCGGAGAAATACATTCGATAAAGATGCCTGCGTTTGGCTGGATAATGGATAATGGCATTGAACCGAAATTCAGCAAATGGACAGATTTTCTCGAATATGACTTGAATGAAAAGCTCTCGAGCCTTGCCATGGTCAGGCATTTTCCAAAGCAGGTTATAAACCAAAGCAGAAGATTCTTCTCGACAAAGAGAAATATTCTGGATACAGAAGAAAAGCCATGCCTTTTGCACAAGGATTATCATTATTCGCATATAATTGCAGACGATAAAAACATCAACGGCATAATTGATGTTGAATGGGCAATTGCAGGAAGGCCTGAGCTGGATTTGGTAAAGTCCTGTATGTGGATGTTTCCTAAGGAAAAAGAAACTGAAAAGATTTTCCTGAATGGTTATCGGAAAAAAGCCAAAATCTCCTCTGGATTCGAGGAAAGAAAAACAATATATGAATTCCTCATCCTTGTAAGCTCTCTCTCGCTTGCATACGAATATCACAATCTCAAGTGGGTTGAGGAGCATCTTGCGCGGCTGAGAGGGATTTTGAAATGAACCTGTTCTTATTCCTTGCAGGAATGTTTCTTGTAACATTTATCCTCGGGCAGATTCTCGAGAAAATAAGGATTCCATGGATATTCTCAGCATTGCTTACAGGATTGGGGCTGGCTTTCTACAATCCATTCGGAGCTGTAACATCTTCTCCTGAGTTTGTATTTCTCGCTAATCTCGGAATGTATTTCCTGTTGTTCATAATCGGCTTTGAGATTGATTTTGTCGAGATAAAAAAACACGGCGGGTTTATAATAAAGTCAACATTAGTAATAATTCTTGCAGAAGCCTTTTTCGGGATGCTGTTTGTGCATTATGTATTTGGGGTTTCATGGCTCATATCTACATTGGTCGGATTGTCATTTGCAACTGTCGGAGAAGCAGTGCTTATTCCAATTCTCGACGAGTTTAAGATAACCAAAACACCTCTTGGCCAGACAATTATCGGGATAGGCGTTCTTGATGATGTTATCGAGATTATCACTGTGCTCAGCTTTATTGCAATCTTAGGAATAGCTGGAGTCCATACAGACACAAATATTACATCAACTGTTGTTATCCTGATTAGCATGTTTATTCTCGCTTACCTCCTTACAGAATGGAAGCATGATGCAGCAAAAATCCATTTCAAGGGCATTGCATCTTTTTTCCTATTCGTTATTTTTTTCATCTTCCTGTTTATCGGGATAGGCAATGCCGCTGATACAGGAATCCTCGGTGCTTTGCTTGCAGGAATGGCATTGAAGAACTTTATCCCGAGGGGAAAATGGAAGATTATAGATTCAGAAATAAGGACAATGGCTTATGGTTTCTTTGCTCCGTTTTTCTTCCTGTGGATTGGTCTTCAGACAGACACAAAATATCTGATTGCTTTTCCCATGATGATTATTATCCTTCTCCTTGTTACAGGAATCCCTAAAATAATCGCCAGCTATTTTGTCGGGAGAAATGTTCTTGGAAAAAATAATGCACTTATTCTCGGCATAAGCTTAACAGTCAAGTTCAGCACGAGCATTGTGATAATCAAACTTCTTCTCGATAAGGGATTGATTCCGATTAGCCTATATTCTCTGCTGATTGCAGTTACAGTTGTTGAGAAGTTTATTGTTCCTTTCCTGCTTTCAAACTTGATACCTAAATTGAAAGTAAGGAAAGCAATGAGAGTTTCGAGAGGATGAATCTTATATTTAATACTCGAAGTAATTCAAAAATGTCATTAAGATATTCAAAGGAATACTTGAAGAAAGGCATAAGACAAAAGAAATAATCTGATAAATAATTATTACAAAACCCCATTTTCCTTCAGAACCTTCCTCAACTTTTCCTTATTCTCAGGCTTCATTTCACAAAGAGGAAGACGATAAATCTCCTTGCATAGACCTTTCATCGAGAGAGCTGACTTTATCGGAATAGGATTTGTCTCGATAAAGATTGCCTTGAATAAAGGAAGCAGTTTATAATGCAATTTTCTTGCTTCTTCAAAATTCCCTTCATTTGCAAGAGCAACAAACTCAGACATTTCCTTCGGGATAATATTGCTCGCTACTGAAATAACACCAACACCGCCGGCAGAAATTAAAGGCAGTGTTAAATTATCATCGCCAGAAAGCACATCAAAACCTTCAGGCTTCTGTGAAATAACATCCATCATTTGAGGCAGACTTCCAGAAGCTTCCTTAACAGCAACAATATTCTTATGAGCAGAAAGCCTAATCATAGTCGAGGTTTCTATGTTTGAACCTGTTCTTCCAGGAATATTGTAAATAATAAGAGGAATGTCAACAGCATCAGCTATTGCAGTAAAATGCCGATAAAAACCTTCCTGTGTCGGCTTGTTATAATAAGGAGCAACCTGAAGGCTTGCATCTGCTCCTGATTCCTTAGCATGCCTTGTCATTGCAATTGCTTCCTTTGTAGAATTGCTTCCTGTTCCTGCAATAACTGGCACTCTGCCAGCTGCAAATTTCACAACCAAATCAACAACATGATTATGCTCTTCATGGCTTAAAGTTGGGCTTTCTCCTGTTGTCCCGCATGGAACCAATCCAGATATTCCGTTCTCTATCTGAAACTCGACGAGGTTTTTCAAAGATTCCTCATCTACAGAACCATCCTCATTAAACGGTGTTATTATTGCGGTATATACTCCTTTGAACATTTTTTCACCTCTACATTAACATACCATTAATCTATCTTTTTTAGTTTAAATGGCTTAGCAAATGTAAATGCTGTATAAACTGCTATACCCCAAAATATAAGTTTCAAGGCATCATCTTTTATTGAATAAAATACACTTGTCAAAACAGGGAAAAACCTCAGGAATTCAAATTTTGTTAATTCATCCTGTGAAATAAGATAATCCACTAAATAATGATTCAGGATTAAATATTCTCCGACTATAACCGAGATAAATGCAATTACTCCGCTTATTATCTGAAGGTTTAAAGACTGCTTGTTTCCGCTTCCTAATTTTACTCCGTATCCTGCAAGCATACCAACACCAAGAGCAACAATTCCAAGCTGCCATTTTGAAATGTAAACAACAGCATACCATAATACTGCTCCGACTAAGGAAAACAAAAATCCCAAGAGGATTGCATATGAATAATTGATATTCTTTGACTGGGCTTCCTCATGCGCTTTTATTTCTTTATAACAATTATCACACAATCCTAAAACCTGTTTTGCAGAATTTACAATCTTATGAAAATCATCTACAAGTTCCTTTCCACAGTTTGCACAGGTTTTTTTAATTTCTGTATCTTGCTTATTTTCCAAATCATTTTTGATTACCAATTCTTTTTCAGTGATATTTTCTGTTTTTTTCATTTTTGCCGTCCAGCAGCTTAAACTATCTCTCGCTAATTCTCGCTATCCTAATATATCTGACATCATATCATCAATCTGAGCTACAAAATTAGCTCGCACTTTTGTGGGGCATAAAGCCCAACTTTTTATTTTCGAGTTTTATATTATCCCAATATATCTAACATCATATCATCAATCTTATAAAATCCTTTCTTTCCCGCAAGCCATTCTGCTGCCATCACAGCGCCGAGAGCAAAACCCTTCCTTGACCTTGCTTCATGCCTTAATTCAATATTATCTGCCTCTGAATCAAAGCCAGCAACATGAGTCCCAGGAATATTTCCTGCACGAATAGCTGCAACATGAAGCTCGTCAGGATTTATCTTCCTGTCCAGATTTTCAGCAACAATCTTTTTTTTCCTCTCAAGGTTATCAAGCATTATTTTAGCAATGCTGTTTGCTGTTCCTGACGGCGAATCTAATTTTTTATTATGGTGCCACTCAACAACATAAGCATCATACTCTGCAATTTTATTAAACTGCCTTGACGCAAAATCAACAATCCTGAAAAAAATATTCACGCCGACTGAAAAATTGCTTGCATAAATCAATCCTGTATTTGCATCCTCGACAATATTCCGTGCATCCTCGACGGAATTATACCATCCTGTTGTGCCGACAACAACATTTTTTCCGAAAGATGAAATAGTTTTGATGTTCTCAATCGCAGTCTTTGGCACAGTAAAGTCAATGCATACATCAGCATTCCTCAGAGAATCTGCATTTATCTGCTTGTGAGTTGCCCTGCTTTCATTAATATCAATAATAGCTGAAATAGCATGTCCTCTCTCGACAGCAACTGATTCAATCATCTTACCCATTTTCCCATATCCGATTATTGCGATGTTCATTTTTGTCAATGAAAAAATCAATTCCTCATAAAATTGATTCTTTCAATTAGGGTATAAAAGAATTTCCCTAATATATATAACGGTTGTGTTAAGGGGATAACAAAAATTGACGACCATAAAAAATTAAGTTTGCAGATTAAGAAGAAGCATCAGCAACTTCAAACTCCCATTCACTCTCAACAATATCATTCTGCTGTCTTTCACCTATTCTTATATCTGATAACTTTGCATAAGCTTTGTATGAAC
>CAZXRI010000082.1:0-4203 GCA_964642765.1 uncultured Methanosarcinales archaeon
AGGCAAGCACGTGCGGCTTTACGCCGCACCAAGGGATGCAGCGACTTATCGCTGCTAGCCGATATAATTCATTTCCTGAATCCCTTTTCCCCTTGCTTTCTTCCCAAGAACTTTAGCAACCTGATTAAGCTCTTCTGTCTTCTTGAGAATTTCCTTTTCCATATCTTTAATCTCCTCGTCGAGCTTTTTCAGGTCCATGTGCAAGTCAAGCTTTGAATTAAGGACATTAAGAATCTGGCGTGCTCCTGAAATACCCAGATACATAGGATGACCATAAGTCTCAGCAAGCAAAGAAACAGCATTAACCTTTCTCCTTGTAGCAAGCCCAAGCATCAATCCGGAAACTCCAATAATAGGCCCAACAACACCATAAAGCTTGTCAATAACCTTATCATCCTTATACTTCTTGATGATTGACTTAAAATTACCTGTACAATAAACCTTAGGATTCTTAGGAACATCTCCCAACCCAATACCTCCGAGAGTAATAATCTCGTTAGATTTCAACTCCTGTGCAATATCAAGCATCCTGTCAGAAAACTCGTAAGAGCTTTCCTCGTCAACAGGCTGGACATCCCCGCTTATTATAATAATATCCCGCTTGTCTTTTCCATCAAACTTCTTATAAAATATCTCCACAGACGGAAGCTCAGCAAGATTATCCTCATTAACAAAAACAGAATGCGGGAATGAATAAGACGTAATCTCATAAAGCTTTACAGCCTTTGTTTCCTCGACGATAAAATCAGCTGCAATCTTGCCGACATTTCCAATCCCAGGGAGTCCCTCAATAAGAATAGGGTTATTAAGAACAGGCTTTTTCGACACTTGGGTTATAATAAATTTTGCCATGTTGAAATATTATGCAGAAGTCATTATTAACCTTTTTGCTTTTCTTCTATATTCACCAAACTTATCCACAGGAGAAAATTTAGGAGGCTTTGGATTCTCCGTCTTAGAATTGCACTTTGGGCATTCTGCCTTTAAGGTATAAATCTTGCATAAGCGGCAAATCAATATGTGTTTCATGGTTCTTTCTTCAGGTCTTTATTCAGCTCTCTGGAATTCAAAGACACTTGAGCCTTTAACCATCTCAGAATTGCCAAATGTGATTATTTTATCGAGGAGCTTTTCTGCTTTCTTATAATTCTCAGTTGTAAGGTCAAGATGATACCTTCCGCCGCCGTTATACCTTATTGTTACAGTGCCTTCTGAGAGCTCTTCCATGTTGAGAAGAGTGTTCCTGATTAAGTCAATGCCATTTGCCTTGTACGAGCTGAGCTTCAGGTCTCCTGATATTTTCACAATCGCAGGCTTTATTCTCAGCTTTATTGCATCGAGAAGAGCCTCCTCAATATCCTTTTTCAAGCCGAATGAAGATATGACATTCTTTTTTGATATCTCGTCTTCAAAGCACAGATAAAGATTTGGATATTTTTTGCTTGCTTTCTCGAATACTTCTGTGTAAAGCGGAATTACGTCGAGCTTTTTCTGCTTTGCAATCATCTCAACGATTTTTTCTGCAATCTGCTCCTGTTTTATCTCATTGATTTTTGCTCGGCGCTGGCCTTCGTTAACCCTTCTGAGAGATAAGTCAATATGTCCTTTTTCCTTATTCACAGCAAGGACAACGCAGACAATCTTCTTGTTCTCGACAACATAATCACGAATGTTTCTTATTCTTCCCGGAGCAATTTCTGATATGTGTATTAATCCCTGCCTCTCATACTCGTCGAGTTTTATAAATATAGAATGGAAATGGATAGCTGAAACTGTGCATAACACAAGCTCTCCGACTTCCGGGAATCCTTTTTTCTTTAACAGCATATTAACAACATCATAATGGCTTATTCCAGAACCTCAAGAACTCTGGCTTTTATCCTGCTTTTGCCGCCTGTTGGCTCAGCAATAACCTTATCGCACACAAGGCATTTCACGCTTGTTGCTGTCTTGCCGAATATAATCTGCTCGTTTTTACATTTCGGGCATCGAATCTTGATGTATTTGCTGTTTGTCTCTCGTATTTTTAACATGGAATAGGGGCAATAGTCGGGGATATAAAAGGTTTTCTGTGAGTTATTCTAGAATCTTCTTAAATATTTCCTGAACATCCTTATGTTTACTAAGTTCTTTTATAGCTTCTTCTACTTTAGATATCTTTGGATAAAGTTTTTCAGCAATCTTTTCTAAGGATGGAGAAATCAGGAGCAAAAAGAAAGTTCCTAATTCTTTTCCTTCTATTGTTTTAACAAATACTTTATGGAGAGAGATTTTATAGTCAGAACCAAATTCTTTTATTTTTTCACGATCTAAAACAATTTTTTGCTTTCCAAAACTATCCTTTAAGCGATTATGAATATCAAAAATTAATTTATCAAGGTTCTTTAGATCAGTATCAAGCCAGAGAATGCTTTTTTCTATAATCTTATCATTTAATAATAAATCTTTACACCACGTAAAAATTTTTAATGTAGGTTTATCTCCTGATTCAGATTTAGTCAACAACCTCCAAGTAGATGATTTTTCTTGCAAACTTCTAAATAATATTGTATCTTCAAGTTTCTTTGGATTAGTTTTTGCTATTTCACGTTGTCTAAATAGTTTATACTCATTATCATTATACTTGAATTTTGTTATTAGTTCTTCAAGAAGAATTAAATCATGCTTTCCTTCACAGAGAATTATTTTTTTCCTCTGCATAAATTAAGTCCCTCTTAAATCAAGTAATAGGTTTTCTCTAATATCAATTGCCTTTTTATAATCAGCTTTATCTACTGTAGTTAAACCCTTCAAAGAATCCATCTTAAATAATGTAAATTCCTTCTCTAAGAACTTTTTTTGTTCCTTTGTAAATTCTCCCTCAAGAATTTCAGAGATAAAATCCGAATTATGAGTTGCTATGAAGAACTGGATGTTAAATTCCATTGCAAATGTAAGGATAATTCTTATCAATTCATTTATGTATCCAGGATGCAAATGGATGTCAGGTTCATCTAAGAGGAGAATATTATTATTTAAGTTGTCAGAAGAAAGTTCCCATAATAATGCGACTAATGCTTTGAAACCATCACCTAAAAAGAGGTATGCAACTTCTTTTTCATTTTCAAACAAAACCTTATCAAATTGTAATCTTCTAAGATTTTTAATTAGGGATTTTTCCTTGATAATATTCTCAACCCTATCAAGTATTTTTACATCTGTTTTATCAATTTTATACTGCAATAATCTTCTAATATAGAATACATTTCTATCCGCATTTTCCTTTTGATTAGTTTTTTCTGTTAGGGCAGATGCGAGAAATCCAATTTTTATATTGTGTTTTCTAAATAATTTGTCAATTAGTCTCATTGGAAGTATATATCTTCTATAATCAGAGATAAAATAATAATTTAGAATCTCTTTAATGTTCCCTCTTGTTATCCTTAAATTCTTAGAGAATAAATCTTTAATTTCCGGTTCATCTATCAATTCGTTAAATATCTTATCAAGTTCAGTTTCTTTAAGCTTTGGATTTTCATCTGGGTTTTTTTTCCAATAGGAAGTTATTTGCTGTATCATCTCTTTCTTAAATTTCTCAAATCCTTCTATGAAGTCAGCTTTTTCTATCTTCAAATCTAATTCATTTGTATCTCCATTTATGATTTTGGCTTTAATTTCTGAGGATTCATAATTATAGTTTATAATGTCATGAAGATAATTACCATATTTAGAAAAATCCTCGTTATTAAACAGTAAATCCATTGCCTCAAGAAGACTTGTTTTTCCTGTATTATTTTTCCCCACTATAATGTTTATTTTTGTAGGTTTGATAACTAAAGAAGTTATTCCCTTGAAATTTTCAATATTAAGTTCTTTTATCTGCACAATAACTTAGTTAATGAGGTTGTTTTTAAATATTTGTGTATATCGTTAAACAATCAAGCCAGAACTCACCTCAATCCAATATCAACAACAACTGTCTTGTCAGCCAAATCAGCAATCCCACTTTTCATGTCATGGAATGTTATAATCAAGTCAGCATTGATAAACTTCTCTGATTTCTCTCCAGAATTACCATCTATACCAGTCGGGATGTCAATGGCAACCTTAAATCCCCTTGCATTATTAATCATGTCAATCGTATATAGAATATCCCTGTCTATCTTTCCCTTGAACCCTGTGCCGAAAATTGCGTCAACAATAATGTCAAAATCATCAAAGTCA
>CAZXRI010000082.1:4213-5785 GCA_964642765.1 uncultured Methanosarcinales archaeon
CAACCATTGTCTCATCATCAACAATCTGGATTCTTTCATTGTGGATTATCCGCTTGTAATTAACCTTTGCCTCATCCTTCAAAAGCTCCTCATCACCGACGAAAAGAACATCAACCTCAGCTGTCTCGCACAAATGCCTTGCAGCAACAAATCCATCTCCTCCATTGTTTCCATGATAGCAAACAATCAGGATTCTTTTATCTTTCAATTCAAATTTCTCTGTAAGAACTTCAAAAACCCTTTTCCCTGCATTTTCCATTAGCTGGAGTTTGGATATGCCTCTCTTGGCAGAATCTTCCTCGAGCTTTCTAATCTCATCAGGTGTTATCATTTTCAGTGTTGTGTTTTTTTATCTGGTTTAAATAACTTTCAATTTTGTCTTTTGCTCCTGTGTTTTCGTCGAATCCCTTTATAATTTTATCCATTTCTCCTCTGGAAAACGCATTTATATCTACAAGGAAATCAGTGAGGCTGATTTTTCTCGACTGTGAAACCCTTTTCATAAGGTAATCATAAGGATAATTCATCTGCGGGAATATAACCTTTTTTTTCATCAAATCCATCACAACCTGATTAACCCATTCAATTATAATGTCATGCTGGACCGCATTATGAAATGCTCCGTCTGATGTGAAATAAATGTGGAAGTATTTAATCATCTCATTGAATTCCTCAGGGATATTTTGGATAATCTCGTCTGTAACAGGGCATGCTCCCAAGATGTTCTTAGGTATTGCAGGCTGCTCAACATTAAGGAATGGAGAGCGTTGGAATGGGTACATCCTGCATACATAGGCACGCTTTGTGTAATATATTTTGCACTTTCCACCGTCAAAAAGAAAAGGGCATGAATCAAAGTCCATGCAAAAGGTTACAATTATCGTCGAGTTGCTTTTTGCATCATATATGCCTCTGCTTGGGATTATCCTTGCATTAACATTTACTTCATTTTGCCATCTGTTAAATCTTGCTGCTTCCCAATCCCATAATGGAAAAGATGTTTTCTCGACAGGAATAAGCTGCACAAGAGGAAGCCTGCCATAAGCATACTCTCTCATAAAATTGCTTTCTTCTTCCGATATCATGCCTCTTATTCTGGTACAGCATTGCCCCGGGCAGGTGCATTTGAATTGTTGCATTTGTCATGAGATGGATTGTGTGTTTATATCTTTTAGGCTTTTGCAACTGCTAGCAAACTAAAAATTTAAATATCCCTTTACATAATGCCTTGTTATGTTTGAATATATGCCTCCATTGAAAAAGAAGATATACACGGCACTAATTGTTCTTCCTATATTTATTGCTTTAAGCTGGCTTATTTATATCAAGGTATCGCAGAGCGTATTTGGCGACGGCAAAGGAACATTTTTCTCGCCTGTTGACAATGCAGGATTGGTTGTTATAATAGTAATATTCCTCTTTGTCTACATCTTCTTCGTCGGGATGCTGTTTTTTGACAACATAAAGAACTTCATAGCCACTAAGTTACGACGGTAATATCGTTATTAATGCCTTCTTTATTAAGTTTAGAATCCTGTGTTGAATTTGATATGTCCTCGACATATGCATACT
>CAZXRI010000083.1:0-281 GCA_964642765.1 uncultured Methanosarcinales archaeon
AAATTCCCCTCGCATCTAAAAAAGAAATTGCTGATAAGATTGCAGATGAAATTTTGCTCAGGATGGAATGATGGATTTGCTATCTGCCTGATTTGTTCCACATTATTTGCTACTCTCCACTAAGAAAAACAGAAAAGCTTTTAAGTATTTATAAATTCTATAAGTTTGCGGCTTCTTCGAGTGGTGTGGAGTCAGTAGGTTGAGGAATATTGGATAGGATAATAGAAGATGGAAGAAGTTGATTTAACTAAGGTAACTTGCATTGATGATTTAGTCAGGAC
>CAZXRI010000083.1:291-5750 GCA_964642765.1 uncultured Methanosarcinales archaeon
GCAAGCCTGAATCTCTGAGAAAAGAGATGCTCTATGAAGTTCTTAATGCCAATCCTAATTTGGTTATTGACTACACAATCTTTCTGGAGAACAAGCTCAACAGAAGGAGAATCCTACAATGGGCAACACACAAAGCGCATGATACAGTTAATTTGGCAGAAAGGTCAGATTTGTTTGTCAAAGCTCTCTCGGATGAACTTTCAGAACATGGCAATAGCTATAAATTTGAATTTGATTCTGTTGCATTATACATTCCTTCATCAGATGGAGACCTTGAAGCAATCTCTGGCAGAGGAAATTATGACCTAAAAATATCAAGAGATGATGCAAGGGCACAATTCATGGCACATCTGGATTTTGGAGATTCCAGAGGAAAAGAAACAGAATTAGTCCTTCCTTTAGTTGTAAATGCAGAATATCAGGGGTGTATAATAGTAAGCAATGCAGAATCAGGCAGAGCTATTTCAAAAGATCATTATGATTTCTTCCATGCTATAACTGATGCGGCAGCTGGAGCTGTTTATTCTGGCAAAGCATACAATGAATTAAACAGACTTCATCTTGAATTAAAAGATAGGATTCCTGATATTGTCCATGACGCAAAGGCCCCATTACTTACTGCAGGAACATGGGCAAGAAGAGTCGAGAAATTAATAAACATGCTCCTAATTAAAAGTAATTCCAATACTGATGAAAACCCATCATCCCAATATGAGCCTGCAGAAATAGGAACAAGAACAGAGTCAATTGATGCTCAGGCATTGGAAGGAATTCTGCAAAGATTAAGAATTGTTATTAAGCAGATAGATATAGGGCAGAATATTATAGAAGATATTCTTGTCTATTCGAAATTTGAGGGAAGCTATGCAATAGAGCCTGTCAATTATGACCTGAATTCAAGATTAAGAAAATTAGGTGATGCTAAGCAGATTGAAGCAGAGAGGAAAAATATGGAATTTGCCTATTTGCTTGAGCCTTCTGCTGAAAGCACTCTCGCAGACAGGTATCTTGAAAGGGTATTGCAGAATCTAATTGGCAACGCAATCATGCACGGCAGAGAAGGATCACATGATAAGTCAAAGATTTATGTCGAGACAAAAAGGGATGAAAATGGTATAATTATTTCTGTCTCAAACCAAGGTCAGATTGATTCTTCAGATAATATTTTTGAAAGAGGCATCAGCACTAAGAAAGGCGAGGGTGGAAATGGGCTTGGATTGTATATTGTAAAGACAGTTGCTGAGGCACATAAAGGAAGAGTATGGTATGAAAATCTTAATCTTGAGGGTAAAGATTATGTGAAGTTTAATGTTTTTATTCCAGATTGTATTCCAACATTTCCAATAGAGCGCAACATTTTTTAGTTAGCTCATTATACATTATAGTCATGCACACAATCACCAAAGAGCATATTGTAATCCCCTCCAGAAACCCAAACACCAAGAAAGGAGATTCTGGCAGGGTTCTTGTCGTCGGTGGAAGTAAGGATTATGTAGGAGCATTAACACTTGCAGGATTATCTGCATTAAGAGCAGGATGCGACTGGGTTACAATTGCTTGCCCTGAAAAGGTTGCATGGGCGATTAATGCTTTCTCAGCAGATTTGGTAACAAAAAAGCTTTCAGGAGAATATCTCTCGACGAAAAACTCACAGGAAGTAATTGAGCTTGCAAAAAGCCATAATGTAATTCTGATGGGAAACGGTGCAGGTTTAAGAGAAGAAACAGTAAAATTCTTCGAGCAGGTGAATGCAAAAACAAATTTCCCAAATCTTCTCAAGGTCATAGATGCAGATGCAATTAAATCCCTCTCTGCTCAGGAGCTTTCAAACTCCATAATAACACCTCATAAAAAAGAGCTTGAGATATTCCTTCTCAATTCAAACATAGACGAGAAAATTGTCAGGAGAGTTGTTAATGAGGAATATGTCGAGAGGCGCGCAGGAATGCTTCAAAGCCTGCTGAAAGGTTTCCTTGCAAAAAACAATGTGATTCTCGTCAAGGGAAGGATTGACACAATAATCACATCCAGCAAAATCATCTACAATAAAACAGGCAACCCTGGAATGGCAAAGGCAGGAACAGGAGATGTTCTTGCGGGATTATGTGCTGGATTTCTTGCACAGAATAATGATTTGTTACAGTCAGCAATCAATGGGGCATACTTCAATGGATTAATAGGCGATATTCTCCTCGAGAAAAAGAAAGGGTATTGTTATATCGCAAGTGATATGGTTGGAGAGATTCAGGGGGTTTTGAAGAGATTTAGTAAGAAGAAGGGGATTTTTTAATTAACCGAGATATCCAAATCCGTTATATTTAAACAGAGTTGAGTTATGAATCCGCTATATTTATATAATCCGACTTAATCCAATTCATCCTTAAAATGCACTATAAGATTGAAGTTAAAGATAGGATAAGGGTACCTCCTGAATTATTCGGAGATGACCTTGAAGATGCTGTAACCAAGAGAATCAGGAAGCAGTATAGCGGGTTTATCTCGAAAGACTTGGGAATAATAGTTGATGTCTCCAATGTCAAATCTATTGGCGAAGGAGTTATAATCCCGGGAGATGGTGCAGCTTATTATGAAACTTCATTTGAGTTATTGACCTTCAAGCCTGAAATGCAGGAAGTTATCGTCGGGAAAATAAGGGACATTGCAGATTTTGGTGCGTTTATTGATATAGGCCCAGTTGAAGGAATGATTCATATCTCGCAGACAATGGATGATTATGTAAGCTTTAGCAAGGATAAGGCATTGCTCGGCAAGGAATCAAAGCGGTCTCTCAAGGTTGGAGATATATGCAGGGCAAGGGTAATTGCTGTTTCATTCAAAGATTCATCAAGCCCAAAAATAGGATTAACAATGAGGCAGAATGGATTGGGAAAGATTGAATGGCTTGAAGAAGAGCCAAAAGAAAAAGAATCAAAGGATAAGGATACTAAAGAATCCAAGGAAAAGAGTGATAAAAAGTGAAGAAGAAGGTATGCAAGAAATGCAAGGTAATCACCGACGGAAATGAATGTCCGCAATGCAAGTCAAATAATCAGTTTGCAACAAGCTGGCAGGGCAGGATTATTATTCTCGACAGCTCCAAATCAATTATCGGGCAGAAAATTAGCGCTGCTTCTAATCAGGAGTATGCTATCAAGGTAAGGTAAATAACAAAGGGAATGCAAAATGGATTTAAAGATTACAGATAAAAAAGATGAGCCGCTGCTGTTCAGGACTCAGATTATTGCAGAAGGTATTTCAGAGGCAGCAACACCGTCGAATGCAGAAGTAAAGAAAGCCTTGGCATCTGAATTAAAATGCAGCGAGGATATTATTGTCATCCAGACCATCAAGACATATTTCGGCTCACTTAACTTTCAGGTAAGGGCATACAAGTATAAGGATGTTGATTCAATGAAAAAAGTTATCAAGCAGAAAAAAGTTAAAGAGAAAAAAGAAGATGCTCAGAACGAGCAGAAAAAGGCATAAATGTTTATGAAGATTAAACAATGTGATTAAAATGGCAGCACCAAAACCAGCAGGAAAAAAAGCAGCAGCAAAAAAAGGAAGATGGAATCTTTATGATGTCTCAGGCGGGAAATTGGCACGAAAAAACAAGTTCTGCCCGAAATGCGGTAATGGTTTTTTTCTCGGAACAAGCGCAAACAGGGTTTATTGCGGAAACTGCCATTATACTGAGTTTGTGAAGAAAGCTTAATTTAATATTCTCTTTTGACTATTCTAAAGTAATTAAAGCAGAAACCAATTTAAACCAGTAAATATTTCCTTCTCTTATGCCTAAACTTAATCATGAAATTAGTATCGGTATTGTTACAGATTCACATTCTGGGAAGTATGATGACAATATTGTTGATAAGGATGGGTTTGTAACTCGTAAAGGAATTGTTGGCTTTCTCAAAGAAAAGGCAGATTCAGGAAGTTTGGATGCGATTGTCTTTAATGGCGATGCACCTTCGGATATTTCTGCTCCAACAGATGCTCACTTTTTAGAAATCTGCAGGCTTCTTGCGATTTACGACAAGATAGGCATTCCAGTATTCTGGTTGCCTGGGAATTATGAGGATTATTTTGCATATAACACTAGTTTCAGATTAAAAGATGAGTCTCTTGAAAATGTTATTGATGTTTCTACAACAGGAAAATGTGCCTTTAATGGCTATGATTTAATATTTGTTCCAGGTTCAAGGGAATTCTCGAGAGGATTTAGGGTTTATGAGAATGTAAAAACAGGTGTTCAAGTTACAGCCCAGCAAACAAGCTCAGGCACTGGTTATAACACATTCTACAATTTTAATCCTGCTGATTTGTTAGATTTAGTCAAAGTCGAGAATCCTGACAGGACAGTTATTTTTACGCACAACCCTCCTTCGTTTAAGCCTGATAAAGGGGCTGTTAATAGGTATTCTATTGACTTAGCAGTAAACGCACAGGATGATAAAGATAATATGTATGCAGGTCTTGGTGCACATCAATTTATTCGTGAAGGAAAAGCCAAGCCAGTTGTTATGCATGCTGGAAATGAGTATCTTGCCTTTATGTGCAGGAGACTTGGCATAAGATATTTATTCTCGGGAGACATTCATGAAGCAGCAGGAATGATTACTGATATTAATGGAAATCCTATCAGAGAAGGAGTTTATTCACCTCAACTATTTGCGACTCCAGGAGCTGCTCTCGATGGTAATTATGGTATAGCAACGTTCAGGGATGATGGAACTGCCTCCTTTACAAGATATAATGTAACAGGAATGAAGGTTGATTATGTTAATGATTTAATCCTCAATTTTAGATAGAGAATAATATAAAGCCTAATAGAAAAATAAACTTTCAATTCCCCCTATCCTGCATTCTCGTCTCAATCTTGCTTATTTCGATGCCTTTCATTGGCTCTCCTAATCCTTCTGAGGCTTTTGCGAGAATATCAGGCTTGTCAAAATATGTTGTTGCCTCGACAATAGCACGCGCCATTTCTTCTGGATTTGATGACTTGAATATCCCGCTGCCGACGAAGATTCCATCACAGCCTAATTGCATCATTAATGACGCATCTGCTGGCGTTGCTATTCCACCTGCAGCAAAATTAACAACAGGCAATCTTCCGAGCTTGAGTGTTTCTTTGAGAAGAGAGCTATCAACCCTGAGAATCTTTGCAGCATCCTCTATGTCCTGCTCTGATTCTTCCTTTAGCTCTGCAATCTGAGATGATATTTTTGTTATATGCCTTACTGCTTCGATAACATTTCCAGTTCCTGCTTCCCCTTTTGTCCTCATCATTGAAGCACCCTCTGTAATTCTCCTTAGTGCTTCTCCTAAATCACGTGCACCGCATACAAAAGGAATCTTGAAATTTGATTTAATGATATGCTTCTCGTCAGCAGGGGTTAAAACCTCACTCTCGTCTATATAATCAACTCCCAGACTTTCAAGAATCTGTGCTTCTG
>CAZXRI010000084.1:0-5741 GCA_964642765.1 uncultured Methanosarcinales archaeon
TTCGACAGTATGTCTATACCATCAGTTAAAAACTGATGGAATATTTGTATTTAATCTCGGCTTTCAATTTGGTTTGTAATAGCCCAGTCAGTTATAACATCAGCAATATTGATGAATGAATTGCTTATGTTTCTTGCCTTATTAGAATCACCGGTAATCTGGGTTTTTATCTGAAGGGTTTTTTTGATGAAATCAATTGCTGTTAAAATATCAAGTTCTGTTTTCCTGCTCGCATCTGTTGTTGCCTCAAGAATCTGGTTTAGCGAGTTAATTGCTGCTGCACATGACTCTATCAGGACTTTCTCCTTTTTATCGAGCAGAATTATGTTGTCAACTATCCTCTCAAGCTCTCTCGATATTATTGAAATGTAATATAACTCTATCATTGTCATTTTTACCTGCTTTGAGAATGTCATCGCGCTTATGACGCATTTATCTATCAGCAGCTTGCTCTTGTCTATCTCATCCTCATATCTGGTGATTATTTCCTCGTCGTAATTGCTTATTATTAGTGCAAGGAGGTTTTTGATTTTTCTTGACATTGTCCTGAGAAGTGAGGCTGGATCAGAAATTGTTACGTCTGATTCGCATGAGATGTGCTTGTTGTCTATCTCAACATTCTCGAGGCTGATTAGCCTTTTCTGGTCGAGCAGTGATGATGGTTTTATCTCATTCTCAAAAATAATCTTGAATGATGATGCAGGGTTTATGTAGCATGCGATTATCAACTTGTGGATTATATCAGGATTATCCTCGGATATTTTCAGCGTTATGCTCTTTTCTTTCTGCTCTGCAATTTTTGGGATTATGCTCAGCGTGCCGTCCTGAAGCTGATTTATTGAGATGTTAGTATCTGCTGTAATCTTGTGTTTTTTGCACCATGACGTCGGAAGATACAGATAATGCATGTTTCCTGTTTTCTGGACTTTCCTTATTTCCATCAAGAAAATGAATTAGATGGTAGTATTTATAGTTTATTCATTTTATAAAAATAGCTCTGCTCATCCGCCATACTGGATTAGTATGTCTTTACTATAGTTCAGTTCCTTGATATTTATCTGGCATACCATCTTTTGCCCTTTATTTATAGTCGAGCTTTTTGTTGTATTGATTGATATTGATGAGATTTTCCCTTGGTCGGAGCTGATTATAGTCGGGATTATATTTGATATTCCTGACAGATTATCCGGGCATTGAAGAGTTGGCTTAACAGTAATATTCCCGTCGAGTGGATTATATATGCCGATTTTCAGTGGAATAAGCTCTCCTGCTTTTGCTATGATACGGTCCCTGCTCAGCGTAATAAGATTATCCTTTGTAGGCATTGCAGGCTCAGGCTCATCAGGCAATGGAACAGTTAGCTTTTCGTGAGGAGAAATAATACTCAGGAATATGCTGATAAGCAGGATGAGGAATACAGCAAGGATTATTGCTATGAACAATCTTTTGATAAGCATAATTGCAACAGCAAATATGATTATTCCGAGAATAATGACTATGACGTACTTAGGGAAGCCAGAGAGGAAGTTTATCATTGATAATGAAATCATAACGAAAATTGTTTTTCTGATTGTTTATAATTCTTTCTCGTTCATCCCATATAACTAGGCCTTTCATCAAGCATCTGCTTTGCTTTTGCCGTCGAGAATCTTCCTGCTAAATCTTCATATGCTTTTTCTATGTCCTTTGTTATTGACGGCCTGACTTTTTTCATCGCATCCTCAAAATGCTTTTTTTCAACAGTATCTGACTTGATGTTTTCTCTCAATGCAAATATCGCCGCTTCCCTGCATATCGCTTCAATATCAGCTCCAACATATCCTTCTGTCTTTTTTGATATTTCCTCGATATCGATTTCCTTCAGTGGCATTCCTGTTGTATGCACCTTGAAAATCTCAAGCCTTGTTACAGCATCAGGAGCAGGCACATGAATCATCCTGTCAAACCTTCCTGGCCTTAAAAGTGCTGTATCAATTATGTCAGGCCTGTTTGATGCTGCAATAATAAGGACATCGTGCATTTCCTCCAAGCCGTCTATTTCTGTAAGAAGCTGATTCACAACCCTTTCAGAAACATGATTATCTGAATCAGCTCCTCTTCTCGGAGCAAGTGAATCAACCTCGTCGAAAAATACAATTGTCGGAGATGTTTGTCTTGCTTTCTTGAAAATTTCCCTGACAGCCTTCTCAGACTCACCTACCCACTTAGATAACAGTTCAGGGCCTTTAACAGAAATGAAATTTGCCTCTGCCTCATTAGCAACTGCTTTTGCAAGAAGGGTTTTTCCTGTTCCTGGAGCGCCATAAAGAAGGATTCCTTTTGGAGGCTTTACACCTAACCTCTTAAATGCTTCAGGATGCTTTAAAGGCCATTCAACAGCTTCCTTTAATTCCTGCTTCACATTCTCTAAGCCACCAACATCATTCCATTTAATATTAGGAATCTCGACGAGGACTTCCCTTAATGCAGATGGTCTGACAACCTTTAGCGCTTCCTTAAAGTCCGACATATTAATCCTTAGCTGCTCGAGAATCTCCTTAGGAATCGGCTCATCTTCTTTAAGCTTTAAGTCAGGAAGAATTTTCCTAAGGACAATCATTGCGGCTTCCTTTGCCAGTGATGCCAAGTCAGCGCCAACAAATCCATGTGTTATATTTGCAATCTCCTTAAGATTAACATTTTTTGCCAGAGGCATATTTCTCGTGTGAATCTTCAGAATATTTAATCTGCCCTCTTTCCCAGGAACACTAATCTCAATTTCCCTGTCAAATCTTCCTGGTCTTCTCAAAGCAGGGTCAAGAATATTCGGGACATTAGTTGCAGCAATCACAACAACCTTTCCTCTTGACTTTAATCCATCCATTAATGCAAGCATCTGTGCAACTACTCTCCTTTCAACTTCTCCTCGGGTTTCTTCTCTTTTGGATGCAATCGCATCAATCTCGTCTATGAAGATAATGCTCGGTGCGTTTTTCTCTGCTTCCTCGAATTTTTTACGGAGGTTTTCCTCGCTTTGTCCGTAATATTTTGACATAATCTCTGGACCATTAATCAAGATAAAATGACTGTTTGTTTCATTGGCAACTGCTTTCGCCAGAAGTGTTTTTCCTGTTCCAGGTACACCATGAAGAAGAACACCCTTTGGCGCCTCAATTCCAAGCCTTTCAAAAATCTCAGGATGCTTAAGCGGAAGCTCAACCATTTCCCTGATTTTTTTGATTTCATCTTCCAAGCCGCCAATATCCTCATAAGTAACCTCTGGGACTTTCTCATCTGAAATTTCAACAGCCTCAGGATTGAACACAACCTCTGTGTGCTCTGAAATAATAACAGACTGCTTTGGCATAACATCAGCAACAATGAACTTTATATCTCCGAATCCAAATCCCATCATGTTCTCATCGAGAATATTAAACACATCGTCGAAAAACGGGCTGTCAGATAATGCAGAGCGTCTTCTTCTCGTGCCGCCGAGAGAAACAATATCACCTTTAACAACAGCCCTTCCTAGAAGACCTTGCTTGAATATTTCAGGAGAAGCCCTTATGACAATTCCTTTTCGTGCAGGAGCAATTATGGCTTTCTTTGCTTCTTTAATGTCTGCCTTTCTTATCTTTACCAGCTCGCCGATTCCTGTTCTGCCGTTTTTCCTTATAATACCATCCATCCTGATAATGTTCAGTCCAATATCTCCGGGATATGCCCTGTCAGTGATTGCAACTGTTTTTCTCTCGCCTTCTATCTCGACGATATCACCAACTCTGATGCCAATTTCCTGCATAAAGCTTGAGTCTATCCTGACTATGCCTTTATTAACATCATCCTGAATTGCCTCTGCAACTTTTAGCTTGAGTTCCTTCATAAGTTTCAGGGGTTTTATTAATTTTATAAATGTTTCTTTGTACAAGAAGTCAGAATGTAAAACTTCGAAAATAGAAAAATATATATAATCTATTATCGAGGAGAGTATATAGTAATCTAATCTGAGAGGATGACTTTATGCCAGCACCAACTATTAATACTTTAGATTTGCTAAGGGTTGTTTTAGATAAGCTATCCAAAATAGCAAGGAATTCTTATGAAATAGAGAGGAGATGCAGGAAGGATAAATGGGCTCCAGTAGGAACAGAAATAGTTAATGAAATAAAAGCAGTAAACACACGTCTTGTAGATGTATCGAATGAGTTAAATTTGATTAAATCACTTATTGAGAAAACAGAGATTACAATAATAGGAAAGGTAGTCGGCGGAGAGTCATTAAAGGAAACCAGTAGTGCAATAGGGCATATCCAGAGAGCGATTTATGATTTAGGACAATTTATCCAGATGGTTGAGAGTTTCCAGCTTACCAAAGAAGGTAAAGTAAGGATGTCTGCCCCACCTGAAAGATTTCCGCGGGAAAACCTCATGAAATTATTGGAAGACGATAACAAAAACTTAAGGAATGCTGAAAAAGCTGTTGAGAGGGTTTATATCCGGATAAGAAGGATAAGTAAGGAAGATTAGTGGCATCATGTGCACGTTTGATGCTTAGGTTGTATTTCTATTATTCTTTTATGTATAAATAGGCAAAAATATTTAATCTCCTGAATCTTAACATAGAAAAATGCTTGACATAAAATTTATTCGTGAGAATCCTGAGGATATTAAAGCTGACTTAAGGAAAAGAAATCAGCCTGAAAAAATTGCTTGGGTTGATGATTTGCTCGACAAAGATAAGAGATACAGGCAGGCTTTGCAGGAATGCGATATTCTAAGAAACAGGAGAAATACAATTTCCGAGGAGATAAACCAGCTGAAAAAGCAGGGTAAGGACATTGCTGGAAAGGTTGCAGAGATAAAGGAACTGCCTAAGAAAATTGCGGAGATGGAAGCTGAGTTAGAGGAATTAAAGGCAAAGATAAGAAATTACCAGATGACTATCCCGAATATTCTTCATGAATCAGTGCCAATTGGAAAAGATGATTCTGAAAATGCCGTCGTAAAAACATGGGGTAAAATTAAGAAGCAGAAATTTGAGCTAAAGCCGCATGGTGAATTGCTTGAAAGTATCGGGCTTGCAAATTTTTCAGATGCCGCAAGGGTTTCTGGTCATGGATTTTATTATCTTCTCGGCGATATTGCTCTCTTGGAAATGGCTTTGATGCAGTATGCTGTTGGAAAGCTTGTTGAAAAAGGATATGTTCTTGTTTCTCCGCCATTTATGCTGAGAAGAAAGCCGTATGAAGGTGTTACTTCTCTCGAGGATTTTGAGAATGTGATGTATAAGATAGAGAACGAAGACCTTTACCTGATTGCAACATCCGAGCATAGTATAGGAGCAATGCTTATGGACAAGGTTATTGAGCCTGAGAATCTTCCTCTGAAATATGCAGGAATATCTCCATGCTTTAGAAAAGAGGTTGGCTCACACAGCTTAGATACAAAAGGGCTTTTCAGGGTTCATCAGTTTTACAAAATTGAGCAGTTTATATTCTGCAAGCCAGAGGATTCATGGAAGTTTCACGAGGAACTTTTGGCAAATGCCGAGGAGATTTTTCAGGGATTGAAATTGCCTTACAGGGTTGTGAATATTTGCACAGGAGATATAGGAATCATTGCCTCAAAAAAATATGACATTGAGGTTTACATGCCGAGGGAAGAGAAATACAGAGAGGTTGTTTCATGCTCGAACTGCACATCTTATCAGGCGGTGAGATTAAATCTGAAATTCAGGAATGGAGATGATAAGGAATATCTGC
>CAZXRI010000085.1:0-5713 GCA_964642765.1 uncultured Methanosarcinales archaeon
GCAAGCATACTTCAAAAATATGAAATATTTTTGAAGCTACGAACGAAGTGAGTATCCCAACAGTCTTTGACTCTTGCGGAGGATTTTTTTGATTCTGAAACAGGCATTCCTTTACCACAAATATTAAAAACTATTAAGACTTTATTGCCCTGATGGAAACAGTTGAATCTATCCAATGGCTCAGAGAGAGTAATCTGTATGGGATAGCTGAGAAAATATCTCCAGTATTAAAGAAGATTTACCTTAGCTGCCTCGGTGTCAGCGACGAGAAAGTTCTGATTATTGGTGATAAGGGTGCAAATGGAAGGGAATTAGCAGGAATTCTTGCTGGCTCTTATTATCTTGCTGCCAATTCATTAAATCTAAATGCCAAGCTTGTAATACAGGATGCAAAGCAAAGAGGAAGTTCTGCTGATAATGATATAAAGGCTTCAATAATGGATTTAAAGGAGAACAGTGTTATTTTTGTTAATGCATCTGAAAGGCTTGGAAGCATTACTGAGATGGGAAAGAGCTTCAGGAAATTCTGCATTAAGAAAAAATTCAGGTTTGTTTCCTCCCCTGGATTAGGCAGCCTTGGCAATAATCAGATTGATGCACTTGTTTCTGCGATTAATATAAATTATAATCAATTACAGGCAAAAAATGAAGAGATTAAACGAGTTATCGACGGTGCAAAGATGCTTCATATAACAACTGATAAAGGAACTGATTTGTATTTCGACGTGAATGGCGTGAGTCCGCAATGTTCTGACGGGGATTATACTAATGCTGGAACAGGCGGTAATCTTCCTGCAGGTGAAATTCATATGTATCCGAATGGGAAAGGTGTTGATGGAAAGGTTGTTATTGATGGAAGCTCCAAAATGTATAATGGCACTATTCTTATAAAAAAGCCAATAACATTGACGATAGAAAAAGGCTCAATTACATCAGTTCAGGGAGGAGATGAAGCTAAGCTCCTCGAGAAAAGCCTTGATTGGGCAGCTCAGAAATCAAAATTTCCAAATTCTGTAAGGAGAATCGGCGAATTCGGGTTTGGGCTTAATGCAAATGCTTCCATTATCGGAGCAACTGTTATAGATGAGAAAGCTCTTGGAAGCGCTCATATTGGAATTGGCTCCAATTATTGGTTTGGAGGCTCAATTTATTCAATAATCCATCTAGACCAGATTTTCCGCAACCCAAAGATATTTGCCGACGATGTTCTGCTTAAAATGTAGGCAAGTTATCAATGAGTAGTGATTCTACAGGAAGCTTTTCAATTGGATGGGGTTCTGCACATTTTCTATAGCAGTATACTAAATAGTAACATTTATATACTAGTAGGTGTTATAAACTTGTATAAAAAGAGGCAAAGTACTCTTAAGATTGCACTTTGTTAATGCAAAGTCTCTCGATAAACAAGACTAAAGAGGTGGAAAGATGGATTTGACAAATTTAGGGCAAGGAAACCCAAAGCTCGACCAGCTAGAGGTAGGTCAGGCAAACATTAAGGTAATAGGAGTAGGCGGCTCAGGTTCTAATATGGTTAGCTGGCTATACAAGAAGGGAATCAGGGGAGCAGAAACAATCATATGCAATACTGATGTTCAGCACTTAAACATAGTCGAGGCAGATCACAAGCTTTTAATCGGAAAAAATGTTACTCGAGGACTTGGATGCGGCGGATTCCCATATAAAGGAGCAGAAGCTGCGCAGGAAACAATCAATGACCTGAAAACTCTTCTAAAAGGAGCAGATATGGTATTTGTATGCGCTGGAATGGGAGGCGGAACAGGAACAGGAGCAGCTCCAATTATTGCAGAAATCGCAAAAAATTCCAATGCAATTGTTATCGGAACAGTTACAATGCCTTTTAAAATCGAGAGAGCAAGAATCGAAAAAGCAGAATTTGGATTGCAGGAGCTTAGGAAAGTTTCTGACACAGTTGTTGTTATAGACAATAACCGCTTAGGAATTGTTGCAGGTAACCTTCCTGTATCACAGGCATTTGCAGTTGCCAATGAATTAATTGCAACAATGATAAGAGGTATCGTCGAGACAATTGCAGTCCCAAGCTTAGTTAACCTTGACTTTGCTGACGTAAAGGCAATCATGAGCAATGGCGGAGTAGCTGCTATCGGTGTTGGTTTCTCTGACACATCAAATAAAGTCAAAGAAGCTGTCAATGGAGCATTGGCAAATCCCCTCCTCGAGATAGATTACAAAGGAGCAACAGGAGCAATGATTCATATTGAAGGCGGCCCTGACATGACTCTCGATGAAGTTAATTCAGCAGGAGAACTTGTTACTGAAAGTCTTGATCCTGATGCAAACGTTATCTGGGGAGCCAGAGTTAATGACAACATGAAAGGCAAGCTTGCAATCATGACTATCATAACAGGTGTTCATTCACCGCATATTGTTGGAAGAGCAGAGAAAAAAGTATCTCACTCGGCAAAAAGCGCTCTTTCAAGAGAGTTAGGCATATCAATGCTATAAGAGGTGAAAAAAATGGAGACTATCTCAGACAACCTTGCACTTAAAAAAGTAATATCTGGAATTGTGCAGGAGAATGATAAATTTTTCAACACGCAAAAAGGAAATAACGAGGTATTCTCGAAATTAATTCCTGTTCTCCTCCAGAAGGGAATAGACAACATTAATCTGTCAATGTTCAGCGATTCAACACGAACAGAAATCCTTAATGCACTTGGAGAAGAATGTTTGAGGAAAGGCAACTTTTCAGATGCTGTAAAATCATTTATCCTGACCGGAAACAGAAAAAGCCTCTCTGAAGTTGCACAGAATTATGAGAAGCAGGCAATGATTACAGAGGCAATTGAAACCTATAAAATAGCAAATGACCAGGAGCAGCTATTAAGGATAGGAAACAAATGCCTTGAAAACGGTCATTTCTCTGATGCACTAAAATCATTCAAGGTAATAAACTATGTTGATGGACTGAAAAAAGTAGGAGAAGAATGCCTTGACAAGGGAAAATGGGATTATGCTTTCGAGGTATTCAGCACACTCGGAGATAAAAACCGCCTCAAGGAACTTGGAAATAAATGTCTGGCAGACAGGCAATTCAGCTATGCTGCAAAGGCATACAAGCTTGCTGAAGATAATGAAAGCCTCAATAGATTAGGTGAATTATGCATCAAAGAAGGCTTTGTCACCACTGCACTCGATATATATACAATAGCTGGAAATGCAATAATGGTCGAGTTTATCAAGGAAAATTTCAAATAAACCGTGATAAAAAATGGCAGAAACCATCGGATTGCAAAACAATACTCAATGCAATGACACTTATCTCCTCGAGAAGAGATATGAAGTCTTGCTTGACATTAATAACAAGAAGCTATTCAAGGAAATAAATGATTTGAAACAGGAAATATCCAGACTGGGAAATGAGATTGATTCAATAAAACAATCCCAGAAATCTCAGCGGATACCTGTTCAGCAAGTTCATGAACCAAGTCAATTTGTCCAGCAAAACACTCAGCCGCAAAATTTCCAGCAGCAGCCTGTACAAAACCAGCAAAGGCCGCAGCAGGGTGTTGCTCCTGAGGAAGTTTCATTAGACAAGTACTTTTACTTTGGAAGAAAATAAGGGTGAGATTATGGCTATGACAGAAGGAAGTTATATCTGCAACAAATGCAAGTCAAAAGTTTCTTTGGGTAATATCAGATATGACTCTAATGGCAAGGATCTTATCTGCACTGATTGCTTTAATGTTAAGTCAAAGGAAACAGCAAAGCCAAGACAAGAGTCTGCTAAAAAGAAAACTCCTCAAATAGGAGATAAAATAAAAGTAATTTGCACAGAATGCAGGTATAAGTTCTCATTAAGAGTTGGCAGCAATGCAAATTTGAGATGTCCTTATTGCTCTGGAAACAGCCTTGTTAAAGACCAAACCTCAGCAGAAGACATAATCAATGAAGTAGCAAGCAAACCTGAATTATATAATTTTTAATTTTTATTTTATTATTCTATCCTTTTAGATAATTTTATTCACAACATCTTTCACAGTATTAGACGGAATAGCAAACCCGAGTGATTCCAAGCCGCCAAGTTTAAGATTATTTATCCCAATTATTTTTCCTTGGGTATTCACAAGTGGGCCGCCAGAATTCCCAGGATTAAGAGGAACATCAATCTGGATATATCCAATTGGACTATTTCCGACTTTCCTGTTAACTGCGCTCACTATGCCTTCTGTAACAGTAAAGTCAAGCCCTTTTGGATTGCCTAAGGCAATTACCTTTCCACCAACCTTAATCTCCTCAGAATTATCAAACTGAAGAGGAGCATAACTTGCATTTATTTTCAGGACAGCAATATCAGATGAATCATCGCTTCCGACGAGAACTGCATTGTAAATCTTTTTATCGTATGTATAAATCCTGACATAACCTGCAGAATCAATTACATGGCTATTTGTTACAACATATCCATTATCTGCTATAAATACTCCTGAACCCATACCCCTGTCGGTAATTATGCTGACAACCGATGGAAGCACATCTTCAACAATCTGCGAGAAATCACCTGCTGAAACACTTACGCTCTTAATATCTTTCTTGACTTTTTCAAGCTCGATATTACTTTGCTGCTCAACTTCCTTTATGACATCCTCGAGAGCTTTTGTGCTTTTTTCTGTATCCTTTCTCAGGCTGTCAACATCTATGTTTAAAGTGCTAACCTCATTGCTTATCTTTTCCGATAGAGATTTTTCAGATTGGACTATTTTAGTATCTAAAGAATTAAGATTTTCTGAGGTAGATTTTTTGAAAGTTGCAAGATTTTGGTTCAGTTCACTTATTCTTTTATCAATAATATAGAAGCCAAATATTCCTGTACCGACGATAACCACAAATATTATCGAGAAAACAATTATCAGGTTAGTCAGTTCTTTTCTCATTATAATGATTCATGAATAGATTCTATATTAAATTAGCGGTTGCTAACAAATCTTGACTTCCTTTATAATTCCTTAAAGATTATATAAATTATTAATATTCGTAAGGTTTAAATATAACCTAGATGAATGTCAGCGTCTTTCAAATTTAAAAAAAGGTGATAGCATGAAAAAAAAATCGGCAAAGAAAAAATCAAGTAAGTTTATTCAGGAATGGATAACAAAGAAATCCTCTTACAGTGGCTCTTATATTATTACGTTTGCACTGCTGGGATTAATTGTAATCAGTATTGGCTTGAATGCATTCCAGTTTGTAAGCCTGTCGAAAATCAAGTCGCAGGAAAATAGCCTTCTCGAACAGAAAAATTCCCTTGAGGCAGAAGTTTCCAACTTAAAGTCAAGTGTTGTCACATATCTGGATGCACAAGGCGAGCCATGCCGTGATAATCCCGAATCATGTCTGAATAAGATTACGACACAAATAAAGTCAGATAATGAAGCAGACAAGGATTGCTCATCTATCAGAGATGGTGTTTGCCCGAGATGGTGTGCTGCTGGAGCTGATTATGATTGCTGTGTTGAAGCAGGAAGTGAATGGATTCCAAAGAGAGGATGCTATAGCAAGGAGATTTGAAACTCTACATTGAAAGCACGGAATTAAGTTTAGAATATTTTTTATTCTATTTTTACTTAAGTTATATCCGCAAGTTTTTTCCTGAATTTGTTAAGGAACTTTGGCATCCTGTCAACGCTTAGCATATCAGGCTCTGCAAATCTTACGTTTATAGACGAGACATCTCCAG
>CAZXRI010000086.1:0-5712 GCA_964642765.1 uncultured Methanosarcinales archaeon
TACTGTTATATTCTCCTTGACAATTTCTTCAACAATCTTCTCATCGAAACCTTCATCCTCGAGAATCTCAAACCTCTCCTTGACAAAAATCCGATAGCTTGCCTTGTTTGTCCTCAGGAGAATGCTTGAATTAGGCTTGAGGCTTGCGATAACATCATGATAATCAGAAACAATCTCAATCTTCTTGTTATTTATCGTCTGGATAATCTCCTTGTCATTGCCCTTAACCTGCTGTATGCCAGCAATATTCGCAGAGCTGTTTGAGATGACATTTTTAATCATGACTCCTTTTGTATCCAGCCGTGGATGGATAGATATTATAGCAAGAACTAATGCAACTAACATGAGAATTACACGCCAGTTTGTGAATATTCTTTTGATTTTTTCCTTGAACATTTTTATCAGCATTATTTAATTTATCCTTATTTGATTCCTTTTTTCTCGAGGTAATATCGTAGTATTCCGACGTTTGTAAACCATGTTGCGAGCATATCAACCAAAAGCCCGATGAAGATTATTATCATTATCTGCTTGATTGTGTCAGAGTTTGTGAATATCAAGCCAACAGTTAAGGCTCCAAGTGTCGTCAATGTCATTTTCATTCCTGTCTTTACAGAATCCATTACCCTGTCCATTACACTGCCTTCTTTTCGCTTCATGACTCGGGTTGTGAGAAGCATGTCTGTATCAACAGAATATCCTATGAGCATAAGGAGAGCTGCAATTCCTGCTGTTCCAATCCTCATCCCCATTATGTTAACCACTGCAAGTGTAATTGCAATGTCAGTAAATGCTGCGAAAATAACTGCAATGCTAGGCACAAAAAGCCTGAAATACAGGATAACAACAATAGCCATTGCGATAAATGCTATTATTAATGAACGGGCTACCTCGTTGAAAAAACTAGCTCCTAAACTTGAGCCGATAAACTCAACACTGTAATCAACTCCGATTTTTTCTGTGCTTGCCTTTTCAATCTCAGCAATTATCTTATCAACCTCATCAGGATTATTCTCCTTTGAATTTATCTCAACGATTAATCCAGATTGTTTTCCACCAGAACTCAACTGCCTTATGCTTACATCCTTCTTAATATCCCTGCTTAAATCAGAAGAAAGCTGCTTGACATTAATCTCTTTTTCGAGAGGGATTGTTATTGTAATTCCGCCGCTCAGGGAAATGTCTTTTTTGAACAAGTCGCCTGTTGTGATGTAATTATATGTCAAATACCCGACAGAAATAATTAGAAGGAAAACAGTTATAAGGCTTAGAATCTTATATTGCTTGTCGTAAATATCATAGATTCTCTGCTTTAATGAGAGCTTTCCTGCTGGTTTATTCTCGCTATTCTGTGTTTCTGGCATTAACAGCATGAGGATTTGAGGTTGTTTTTAAATGTTGTTGGTGTTTTGGTCTATGCTCATTATTTTCTTGCATAGTCCTCGAGAAATCTGAATACTAATTCCTTTTTTTGCCTTAGAGCATTTGCAAGAGATGAATAAGCCTGTGCGTCTACACTTCTCAAGCCTTCATATCCATAATGCATATTAATATCTACAATCTTTGGCTTTAATGTTCTTTCTCCATTTTCTGATGTTACGATCTCAGCCATAAAATCAGTTGAAATACTGTCTACTGGGATTTGTCTCATAGGAAAGTGTCGAGCGAGCCTATTTCTAGTGCTGGTTAAATAGCTTGAGATACCATCAACAATTTCATTGGCAGCTTTATGCAAATCCCCTATATATTGTATAGTTAGTGCTGTTATTTCTTCATCTCTAAGCTCAGACCTTAATTGCCTATATGCTTCTTTTACAGTTTCTTCTACATGCTTTCCTTCTCCGCCTTGTGCGATATTTGCAACTAAATCACCTTCTCCCATTTTTACATACATTTCTCTAGGTGTTCCATTAGCGAATCCATCAGCAAAGTTTATTACTCGGACTTCCCATGTTCTGCCGTCGAGATATTGTGTAGGGATTTCCTGCTCCATGAATGTTGGGATACCCTCATCAAGATAGATTGCTTCTAACCCAATCAATAAGTTTTCAAGCTCTTCTTCTTTAACTTTTATCCGATAAGAAACTGAGTTTCCTGATTCGCCAGTTTTCTCAAAATTAAATCTATGCAGGAAAAAAAGCGGGCTGAATCTGGAATATATTGCAGGTGTATTTTGATTATAAATCTCTGCAATCTTCTGATGGATTTCCAATTCAAACCTTCCCTGAGTTGTTTCTATTGTATATGTGTTTGTGTCTCTATCTGTCAGCTCTAAACACTCCCTGTCATTCTCAAAGCAAATCCGATATAGTTTTTCATTTCCGTACACTGCAAGGGCATCTGCAATATTATCCAATGTTGTGCTTAACTCGACTGTTTCTCCATCATAAGAAAGTCTTGTTATGCCTATGCCCCTTGCTCCATCTGTTGGTTTTATGTAAACGGTTCCATTTTTCAGGAGAGCAGCCCTTTCTTTGGCAAGGTTTGCTAACAGATTCTTTAATTCATGCGGATTGTCCTGCCTTTCTGTTCGTGGGATAAGGAGATATTTTTCTATTCCTTCTCTTGGAACATCTAAATCATTAAGCTGAATAGGTACTTTGCCTTTTAGGTAAGATGCAAACCTATTCTTTGAATATACATCATCGCCTTTTTGCTCTGCTATCTCTATGAGGAGTGTGCATAATGAGTTAACATCACCAAGCTTTCTTAATGGAACTCTAAGGTATGTTGCTCCGATAAGCCTATCTACCTGTATTTGTGAGCTTTCTGGATTCAGTCTATTATAATCTATATCGGCACCTACTATTTTGCTATTGACACGCTCAATCAATTTTCCTTCAGTTGGAAATGCATTTGCTAAAGTATGTATTCTTAGCAATGCTTCAGCAGCATCTTCTCTGTTGGATACTTTATATTTTTTAAGAGTAGGACTGTGAGCAATATTCTTGATGTAATCTCTTAGGTAATCTAAAGGCATTAAACCAAGACTTCCCCAGAATAAGCCAGATACAATTGCTGCTCCTGCTGTGGCTATTTGTGAGTGTCTCCATCTTTGATAATAGCGATTAAATTGTTTTATTGTTTTTGCCTCAAGTTCTTCTTCAGCAGATGATTCAGGAGGATTATTTGGCGTTGTGTTTAGGAAATGCCTGAATATGCCTCCTTTATATCGTGATATTCTGCTGTCTTCTTGTTTTAGTGCTAGTTCGTCTTTGATAACTTGGAATAAACCCTTAATTAAATCCGCTATCCTGCTTTCGTTCTGTTTTGGTGTCTGTTCGTCTGCCATTTTTGTGCGAAATGGCTAAGTATATGGGAGTCATTTTATAAATCTTTTTATTTTTACTACTTCATTATAGTAATTTAAATTGAGGAGAAAATCTTAAGATAACTAAAAATCGCACTAATCTCCTCCCTAAAGGGCGAAGTATTTTATCGTGCGATTTTTAGGAATTGAAAATTTCGACAGAAATTTTCAATAATATTTATAACCTAATCCAAATTATTCCCTCTCATGCAAATAGGCTTTGTCGGAAAACCATCTGTTGGAAAATCTACTTTGTTTAAGGCAATGACTCTTTCTGATGTTGCTATTGCAAGCTATCCATTCACGACGATAAAACCTAATTCTGGAGTTGGTTATGTTAAAATTGATTGTGCTGATAAGGATTTTAATACACAGTGCAATCCAAGATTTGGTCAATGTGTAGAGCATAAAAGATTTATTCCTGTCCAGCTTATTGATGTTGCAGGCTTAGTTCCAGGAGCGTCTGAAGGAAAAGGAATGGGAAATCAATTCCTCGACGATCTTAATCAGGCAGATGCACTTGTGCATGTTATTGATATTTCCGGCTCGATTAATGAGAATGGAGAACCTGTTCCTGTTGGAAGCTATAATCCTGCTAATGATATTAGATTTCTCGAGCATGAACTGGATTTGTGGTATCTGAGGTTAATAGAGAAAGGCTGGGAAAAATTTGCACGGCAGATTAATCAAGAAAAGGCTGACGTAAAAAAGGCAATTGCAAAACAGCTTTCTTCTCTCAGGGTTACAGAGAGCATTATGCAGGATGTTGTTCCAAGGCTGAAACTTTCCGAGGATATAATGAAATGGGATGCTGATGCAAGGATGAGGCTTGCAGTTGAGCTGAGAAGAATTACAAAGCCAATGATGATTGCATGCAATAAGATAGATTTGCCGTCGGGAAAGGAGAATTTTGAAAGGCTTAAGAAGGAATTCCCTAATTTTATTATGATTCCGTGCTCAGGAGATTGCGAACTTGCTTTGCGTGAGGCTGGAAAGCATGGGATGATTAAGTATATTTCAGGAGAGAAGGATTTTGAGATCCTTCATCCGGAAAAGCTTAATGACAAGCAAAGAAATGCTCTTGAATATATACGAAAGAATATTCTTGATGTGTTTGGCTCGACTGGGATTCAGGATGTGATAAATAATGCTGTTTTTAATTTATTAGGGTATTTTGCTGTTTTTCCTGCAGGCGTTAATAATCTAAAAGACAAGGATGGGAATGTTCTTCCAGACTGTTTTTTGATGCCGCCTAAAACAACAGCATTGGAGTTTGCTTTCAGGATTCATACTGATTTGGGTAAGAAGTTTATCCGTGCTTTGGATGTCAGGACTAAAAAGCCCGTCGGGAAAGACCATGTTTTGAAGCACAGGGATATGGTTGAGATTATTACTTAGATATTGGAGAATGATTTTCATGCCGCAGGATTATAATGTTGTTTTGTCAAGGATTGTTCAGGAAACCAAGGATGTGAGAACTTTCTGCCTTAAATTTTCCGACGAAAAGGGCTTTGATTTTTTTCCAGGGCAGTTTGTGATGCTGAGGATTCCTTCTGATATAGAAAAGCTGAAACGGGCTTATTCTATCGCAAGCTCTCCGACTGAGAATGGCATTATTGACGTTACGTTCCGTGTAGAAGGCAAATTTACTAATAAGCTTGCTGCTCTTAAGGAAGGTGATGAGCTTGTTGCTTCAGGGCCTTTTGGGCATTTTAATTTTAAGCCTGACATGAAAGAGGATTTGATTCTTTTTGCAGGCGGCACAGGGATTGCGCCTTTCAGGAGTTTCGTCAAGTTCATAGTCGAGAAAAATCTTTCAAATAAGGTTGTTCTTTTTTACAGCTCTAAAACGCCTGACGAGATTATTTATTTTAATGAGCTGAGAGAGTTTAAGAAGAAATCCAAGAATGTTAAGATTGTTTTTACAGTTACAAGGTATGATGGCAATGATTGGGATGGATTAAGAGGAAGGTTTGACGAGAAAATGATTATGGAGAATCTTGATGGTTTTGATAATAAGCTTTTCTATCTTTGCGGCTCAAACAGCTTTGTGGATTCTGTTGTTGGTATTCTGAAAGCAAAGGATATTCCTAAGGAGAGGATTAAGTTTGAGAAGTGGGGATGAATAGCAAGTCAGATTTTTCCAATCAAATTTCCAACTTTTTGAAGCTGGAGTCCGGTTTCTGGATTTGTGTATGTTAAAGTTAAGACTCCAGTATATTTGTCTCCTTTGAGAGGAGGATTGCATTGGATTGTCAGCAATGTCTTTTGATCATTTGGTATATTTATCTGATTGCTTGTGCCGCAGTTTTCTGCGTTTAGTTTTACTCCTGTGATGTCATAGCCAAGTCTGTTTTGAAGAGAAACTATTATTTGTGTCTGTGTGATTTTATAGTCAGTAC
>CAZXRI010000087.1:0-5710 GCA_964642765.1 uncultured Methanosarcinales archaeon
TCATCAGGAACATAAGGCACAAAATCCTTGCTGCTTGGAATAGTAGTTGCTGTCTCATTCAACAGCAATCTTGTGTCCCTGAAAATATTAGGAAATGCAATATAAGTAACTGTGGCTATCACTACCAAAACAAGTATCATCTCTAATATCTGCGGCCAAGCTACACCTCTTTTATTCATCTGAAATCATCCTTTTAATAATCATCCAAACAGGTATTTGACAATATTGCTGAAAATATTTCCAGTCTGCGAGTTTACTTTCCCGATAATTATCACAATCGCAATAATGGTTAAGACAAGCAGAACAAATGCAACTATATGATATCCAGTAACTGCCTTTCTCGTTGATATAACGTTTCTTTTTTTCATTTTCAATTAATCACATATTTCGGCGGGCATTCTTCATATAGCTTTTCATAAGGCACAAGGCTTACTGTGTCTGCATCAAAAGTTTCTCCCTCCTTGCCATCCTTATCCTTGTCTAAAATCTGGACTCCTTTGATAATTGCCTTGTTCAATATTCCTATAGGCAATGCTGTCCTTATTCTCTGATATATGACAGCATAAGATTTTTCTGTCGAGTAGAAATACCTTGCATCTTGGGAAGCTTCATAAAAGTTTTTCGGAAGCGAATCATCCATGAGGAATTCATAATAGCTGGATGGCTTTTTGGCAATGATTTCAACAGGATGAACCTGCATCCATCTTGGCAATGATGTTATTGGGCTTTGTTCAGTATATTTGAGGTTGTTTGGAATTTTCTCGTCGAAATTTACTCTTGAGCAAACAACACATGCGCTTTTTGTCATCGAGAAATCAAAGTCCGAGTTTACCAAAACTGCTCCTGCAATTGCACCCCCAACAACTCCTCCGAGACTAAATTTCCCAGTTACTCCTCTTACAAGTGCAACAGTTGCTATGCCTCCAGCAATATCCTTAAAGCTTCCGTCAATCTCTGACTTTCTCGGATTAATCGGGCTTTGCCAATCTGAAATGAATCTTCCTTCTCCTCTTCCAAGCTGGTTCCAGCATGACCTCATTTCATCAGCCATTATCTCATTAAGGCGGTATTCATATAAGTTGGGCTTGTTTTTTGTTCCTGTGAAATAATCTCTTCCGATTGGCTCAAGGTCGGGATTCAATAGAGATGCTCTCTTCCAGTGCATGTCATACCAATTTGTTACATCCTTTAATTTCTCAGGAGGGATTGGATTATCGACGTAAAGGTAAGATTCATCCTTCTTTTTTTTGCTTAAATCATCTGCTTCTTTTTTTGTCAGGACAACAGTAACAAGATGCCTTGGGCAATGAAGCTTTGCAGGAGTAAGCCCTTTAATGTTTACTATGCTGTTAAATGATGCGCTTAAAGAGCATCCTATTCCGCCAGATTTTGAGCCGATTACGCTGAATGTGTTGTATCCAAGACGGATAATTACATAGAGAACAATAAGCCCTATCACTATGTATAGAATTGCATGTTCTGTAACACCCTTTTTATTCAGCATTTTATTTTACTGTGTATCACGTTTATTGCTTGTGGATTATAACCCTGGGATTGTGAGGAAATTTGTGCCGATTGCCCTTAATGCAATGATTGCAAGTATCATTACTATCAGGAGTGCAATAATTACAATCCAGATATTGTTGAATGGAGTTGATGCTCTCTTATTGTGCATGAGAATTTCCTTCGGCAGAGATGTATTTAAACTTTGCTTCTTGGAAAATTATAGCAAGGGACATTAATATAGAAATAAAAATAATTTCAAAATAAAAAAATCAAGCCCTAACCTTGCAGCAGATTTTACCGCCTTCCTTGTCGCTGGAAGCAATTGTAATGCCTTTCTTGCTATTGCATACATCAACAGGCTCAAATGTTGCAGACTGTGCAGAACATGTTTGTGTTGAGTCTCCTGTTCCACCTTTGACATCAGTTATAAAACCACCTAACCTTCCTGTAAATATCGCTACAAGGACAACAAGCACAATAAGCGCGATTGCAGCCAGAATTATTGCATTGATGGAAATTCCCTGAGCCTTTTTGTTTCTGAACATAATATACACCTCTTTAGATATTCTTGATAGCTATGAGGTTGTGTTATATTTAAATTTTGCTGTCAGAACCTATTTGTAGGTGAAGTTGTCTCCTAATATTGCTGCTCTTTTTAGTTCTGTTCGTTTCTTTTCAAGCCATCTATAAACCTTTGAATGTGGAGAGCCTGATGCCAATGAGTCAATAGCTATCCTGCAGTTATAAACATAGCTTGTTTCCCCGATAATGGCAACTGTTTTTCCATACACAGAGACATTGGTTTCTGTAAGCTGCTCTAATAATCTCCTTGTTTTTCCTTCCATACCGATTATCCTGCCTTTTATTCTCGTGAGAGTGTTTTTTGATTTTCCTGCGTAATCACTGAGGTCAATTACCTCGAAGGAATATTCTGGCTTTAATAGCGACAAAGCAATTTCTGGATTAAATCCCCTGCCAATTGCCCTGATTATGTTTGTTGCAGTATATAATCCAAGCCCATCTGCTCCCTTAACAAAAATATCTCCCTCTTTGCTGTCTACCCTGATTGCTGTGCTTGTAGCTGCCTCTATCTCTTTCTTTATTGCTCCTTCTTTTCCGATAAGGACAGCTACCCTATCCTTGTTTATTTTCAGCTCATAGGTAAATTCGTCCATTCTGTCTCCTAATATTAGAGGAGTTATTGGCAACTGCTTAAATACTTAATTGTTAATCTCTACACCAAATTAAAGAAATATTTATTAAGAAAGAATCAACTGTAAATTGGAGTGGATTATGGAAAAAACAAATCATCAAATAATCTTTGGAGACAGTGCAAAAGCCCTAAAAGCATTTCCAGAAAATACATTTCAATTAATGGTAACTTCTCCGCCTTATTGGAATGTAAGGGATTACGGACATCAAGAACAAATAGGGCTTAATGATACATTAAAAGAATATCTCGATAGATTAAATAAAGTCTGGAAAGAGGTAGTAAGAACATTACTTCCCGACGGAAAGATTGCTCTTAATATCGGAAATATTTACTATTCAGAGCCAGATGAAAAAAGAAGAACAACCGCAAACTTATCTTATCTCTTATGGAAACAATTAGATAATTTCAAAGAATTAAGATTCATGGGAACTATTTATTGGAGAAAAACAACCTCAAGAAACGGAGCAGTTTTATTTGGCAGTTATCCTTATCCTTCTAACTTTATGATTTCCTCAGCAGTCGAGCCAATTCATGTTTTTAGAAAAGTTGGAAAAAGGGAAGTGTCTCAGGAAATTAAAGAAAAATCAAAAGTAACATTGGAAGAGTTTAGGCAGTTTCGAGACGCAATTTGGGATATTAACGGAGTCAATGATAAACATGCAGCTGCTTATCCTGTTGAACTGCCTGCGAGATTTATCAAGATGTTTACTTTTGTTGGTGATTTTGTTTTAGACCCGTTTGTAGGCAGTGGCTCGACGACAAAAGCCTCTTTGGATTTAGACAGAAATTCTGTAGGTATTGACATTAATCCAGAATTCCTTAAAATTATCCAAGAAAAAGTTGGGATGAAACAAAGCAGATTAACAAGCAATGCAAAATTTGGAGTTCTGAATTTGAACGATAAAGTTGAGCAAGTAATATCAATACCTAAATAAATCACAAGGCCTTATCTTAAATTGCAGCATATTACCTGTTTCTCTGCCACCATCTCCCCCTTTTCGCTGTAATGTTATTCTCCCGATAGAGATACTGCCTTTTGGACTTATCCTAACTTCTCCTTCTCCAAAAATGCTCATTGCTTTGTTAATGTCTGCTAAAACCCATGAGGTTTCATCTTTTATTTTATCATATTTTGTAACGAGAATCCAATCTGCAGAAAATTTACCTCTGCCCTTAATTATATCTGTAATTATCAAGATTTTATTTTTGTTGAAAAAATAAATTAATGCTTTCTTATGTTCATCCTCAAATTCGTCCATAAAAAACCTTCTTTTATCTCTTAAAATCCCATACTTTTGTTTTGTTATTTTGCCCTCTGTTAACAATTTCTCAGGAGAAGTCTCTCCGCAGAAAATCTTCAATAGAACAATTATGTTATCAGGAATATTCCACATCTCTTTATACTTCTCTACCCACCTCTTATCAATTTGATTATAATCTGCATCAGAGTTTGCTTTTTTGATTGACAAGTTCTGAACAGAAATTGCTTTTTTCAAAGTGATTATTACCTTTACTTGAATATCTGCTTTGTATCCGTGCAGAATTACCGTCTTAACTTTTTCTATTTCGTTTAACTTATAACCCATTATTTTAAGCCATTTTTGAGATTCCTTGTCTTTCTTCCAATTTTCAAATTTTTCTGCAACCTCTCGTTCATTTGCAAAACCACCTTTTGCTGTTTCAGAGCCGATTCTGACTAAATCAGTTACTTCCATACATAATGGGATGTCAGAAGGAGATTTATAAAATTATTGACAAAGCCATTCATTTACCTTCATTTATGCAATAAACTTTTTTTGCATCCTTCAAAATATCAGTATTAAGCTCATAGATAAGAACTCTCTCTGAATTATCTTCTATCCTTGCAACACATCCATAAAACGGCACAGCAATCTGAGTTCTTCCTAGGAGAATATCATGCTTTTTTCCTTCTTTTATAACGCCAGCAGCATTTACATAAACAAAGCAGCATTCAGCTTCAATTGCTCTCGAAGAAACAATAAAGTCAACCTCTCTCGGCTTTATTTTATCAGAATATTTCTCAGCATAAATTTTTGGATATGTTGTGGAATATTCACACCAATAGCTTGGGCAGAATATTATTCCAGCTCCCTTGAGCATTAATTCCCGAGTGATTTCAGGATAGAGCAAATCCCTGCATATCTGGATGCCAATATTTCCTAACCTTGTTTTGAAAACCTTTGGAGAATTCCCTCTATGAAGCTTTTTGGACTCTGATTTTTTCACAAGGTGGATTTTATCATATTTTCCGAGAATCTTTCCTTTATCATCAAAGAGATAAGACGTATTGTAAAAATTCCCATTTCGCTTCTCTATTATGCTTCCCATTATCGCATGGATTTTATACATTCTGCAATATTCAGAGAATTTCTGCTTTGCCTTTTTTATAAAATCCTCGTCATAATCTCTCAGGTTAAAATTTCCAGTGAGGAATATCTCTGGGAAACAGATTATTTTACATCCTGATTTATTTGCCTTAATGAAGTATTTTTCAGCATTCGACAGATTTGCATTCTTGTTCTTTGAGATGGATGTTTGAGCAGCGCAGATTTTGACTATCATGCTGGAAGAGATATACTATCTGTTTATAAAATCTCATTTTCCACCTGTGTATTCCGCTGGTAGTAGTCAGACAGTTGACCTTGTTAATCCTGTATTGCGGGCAATTTCCCTTACAGACAAATTGGAATTTCTCTTAAGAACATTCAATATTTCCATATCTGCCTTGTCAATCATATTCTGGACAAATGGCTGTTTTTGTCGGACATAAAACTATCTCTACCTATACAAGGGACTGCCTGCTTAATCGCGAGGCGCAATTTGACAGGAGGCTTGAACAGCTATTGGCAACTGTTCTCAAAAAAATGGGCATAGAACAAGAAAAAGAAATTAAAAAAACTGACAAAAAGATAATAGATTACTTTTGATTTTCAATTTTTTAAAACAACCATAACTACTACATAGTAAAAA
>CAZXRI010000088.1:0-5693 GCA_964642765.1 uncultured Methanosarcinales archaeon
CATCAGCACTGCATTTATTACAGAAGCATGGGTTAATCTCGGTGATTTGAACAAGAAGATTAAGTTTGTTGCAAAGAACCTTGAATCAACTAAATCATCAGCAGAGCTTATCAGGAAAAAGACAGCTAATATCAGCGATGCAATTGAATTGATTAATCTGTCAAAAGCATATTATTATCTCGGCGAGGTTAATGAAACATTAAGAAATCTCAGGAGCAATTTAAGCACAGGAAATGATTTGGATAATTCAAATGCAACTAACACATCAAATGTAACAAATACATCAAGTAAATTAAACGCATCTGTAAATACAGGCCAAGCATTAAGCCAGCTTGATTCTTTCGACGATATTTTTGCAAATGTTTCTTCTGCAATTGGCTCTATTGAAAACGAATGCACTTTTTCAGAGCAGTTTTGCGTGCAGTTCAACAAGAGCATTAAGAGCATAATTGAGAATAACTGGAAGATTATCGAGAAGAAAAACCAGATTGCCGAGAATGTTAAAACACTTGGAAACATTTCAGGGATTCTCGAGGAGAAATTCTTTGCAATAAACAGCGAGCTTGATTTGATGGACAGCTCTGTTGATACTCTTTATGCACAGGTTGATGCAGTTGCCGAGATAAAGGCATCAATTCATTCACAGCTTAAGGAGCTTGAAAACCTTGTTGTGAATTTTACCGGACAGATTGTTGTGCTTCAGGAAGATCTGAATAAAACCGCAATCCTGCTTGATGAATATACTTCGAGAAAGCCTGAGAATATTGTCCGTGCAGTTGCTGTGAAGAGCAATGATTCTTTTGTTGGGAAAAGTAATTTGTTCTTCAAGAGCGCAGGAATCTTAATGATTGTTCTTTTGTTTATAACCTTGCTTGTGTCGTCGAGCAATATTGTTTCTGAGAAAACATCCTCGACATTCCTCAGGAATGTTATGTCTCCAATGCCTATGTGGAATTTTATTATGCAGAAGCTTATTTTTCTTTGCATGCTTTGTGTTGTCCAGATTATTCTCATGCTTGCTGTGTTGAGTTATTTCAAGGTTTACATCCAGATAGATTTTGAGATTATCCTTGTTCTGCTTTTTACTTCATCTTGTTTTGTATCTCTCGGGCTTTTTATTGGCTCGCTGTCAAAATCAGAGAATATCTCGCTGCTTTCTTCTCTTGTATTGGCAATTCCCATGATTTTCCTGTCTGGTGTGTTTTTTCCTTTTGAGAATATGCCTAACTTTATGGGTGCAATAGGAAAATGGCTGCCAATGACTCTCGGAATTTCTGAGATGGAGAATGTTGTTATTTATTCGACAGGGATAAGCGTAAAAATTGTTGTGATGATTTTCCTGAGTGCATTGTTCTTATTTTTATCGAGCTTGCTGTTGAGAAGGAAGATGGCGGATTAGGATTGTGGGTCAGGGTTTGTTTTTTCCACTATCTTTTTTCTTTCCACTATTTTTTGCAAATAGCACAAAACAATTCATGTATCCTTTTATCGTCGGTAACCTCAGGATGGAATGTTGAAACAAGAATATTTTTCTCCTTAACTAAAATAGGCTTTCCTTCAAACTCTGCAAGAATCTCGATGGTGTTTCCTGTTTTTTCTATGACAGGAGCACGGATAAATACAGCATGGAATTTCTCAGTAAAACTTTTTACAGGAACATCTGCCTCAAAGCTGTCAATCTGCCTGCCATAATCGTTTCTTTTTACAGAGATATTCATTAGCCCAAGACGAGGATTTTCTCCGATAATCTCTTTTGCGAGAAGGATTGCTCCTGCACATGTGCCATATGCAGGCAAGCCATTCTGGATTTTTTCCTTTAATGCTGAATCTAATCCAGATTTTTTCATCAGCAATCCAATGGCTGTTGATTCTCCTCCTGGAAGGATTATCCCATTTATTCCGTCTAAGTCTTGAGGAAGCTTGACTAATACAGGCTCTGCTCCGCAAGATTCTAGCATTTTTGCATGCTCTTTCACATCACCTTGCAATGCTAAGATTCCGATTTTCATTTTCCTGTCTGGGAATTAAGCTGGCTTATTATATTTTATTATTCGTGGTGCAATTGCAGAAAAATAGACGAAAATTTAAATATTAAGTAATTTTCATTAAGAATATGCCAACCAAATCAGATTTTGACAAGATAAGCAAAGAGCTAAAGGCTCTCGATGAAACCAGAGAAGAAGCCATAGCAAAATCACGGGACATAATCAGATTGTCAAAGCAGATTATTTACTCTCTGCACAGAAGCGATACAAAAACAGCGTCTGAACTAATGAAGAAAATCAAGCTTGACACTTCACTTCTTAAAGAATCCCATTTCCAGTCAGACACTAATATGCCTTTTGTTGCTGTTCAGGAATATGTTGAGGCGGCTTGTTATTTCTCATATATAACAAAAGGGAAAATCCCATCAAAGGAAGCTCTTAATGTTACTGTTGAGGCTTATCTCTGCGGTCTTGCTGATTTGACCGGAGAATTGATGCGAAAAGCAATTGACTTTCTGATAAACAACAAATTTAATGATGCTGAAAAAATTAAGAATCTCGTCGATGAAATATACGGAGGGTTTTTGCAGCTTGATTTGCGCAATGGAGAAATCAGGAAAAAATCAGATTCAATCAAGTGGAACCTCACAAAAATCCAGGATGCACTGTTTGAAGCTGGATTGAAGAGGAGATTGAAAGGATGATTGAGAAATAATTCTCGGATAATCTTTCTTATTTGCCGAGCCTAAATCTTTATAAATAATCTATTACTCTTAATTAAAAATGAACAGAACCCATACATGCGGACAGCTTTCCGAGAAGGAAATTGAAAAAAAAGCAACCCTTAACGGCTGGGTTAATTCACGAAGGGATCACGGCGGAGTTATCTTTATTGATATTAGAGACAGATACGGATTGACTCAGATAGTTTTTGATCCCTCATTCAACAAGGATTCTCATAAGATTGCAGAACACTTAAGGAGAGAGGATGTCCTTGAAATAACAGGAATTGTCAAGCCAAGAAAACAGGGAATGGTAAATCCTAAACTCTTGACAGGAGCTATCGAGGTTTTCGTCGAAGAAATCCAGATATTAAACAAGTCAGACATTCCGCCTTTTGAAATAGATGACAGGATTGAAACAAGCGAGGACATGAGATTAAAATATCGGTATATTGACTTGAGAAAAACCTCTCTCCAGAATAACATAATCACAAGGCACAAAATAAAAAAGATTGTCCATGATTATTTTGATGCAAACAATTTCCTCGATATAGAAACGCCCATGCTTACAAAAAGCACACCTGAAGGCGCGCGAGATTATCTTGTTCCATCGAGAGTGCATCCAGGAAATTCTATGCTCTTCCTCAAAGCCCACAGATTTTCAAGCAGTTGCTAATGCTTTCAGGATTTGACAGGTATTATCAGATAGCAAGATGCTTTCGGGATGAAGATTTGCGTGCAGACCGACAGCCTGAATTTACCCAAATAGATGTTGAGATGAGTTTTATTGACGAGGAAGACATAATAAACCTGATTGAAGGGCTGATTAAAAAATTATGGAAGGAAGTCTTGGGAATAGATGTTAAAATCCCATTCTCGAGGATGGATTACGATACTGCCGTCGATAAATACGGCATTGATAGGCCTGACACAAGATTTGCCCTCGAGCTTATTGATGTTACTGATATTGCATCCAAATCATCATTCAAGGTTTTTACAGACACAATAAAATCAGGCGGGATTGTCAAGTGCATTAATGTTAATGTTCCAAATGCAAACTTTTCAAGAAACGACATTGATTCATTGATAGAGTTTGCACAGCAGCAAGGCGCAAAGGGAATGGCATGGATGCGAATGGCTGATAAGCTTGAAAGCTCTGTTGTGAAGTTTTTCGACGACAACTTGCAGAATGAATTGATTACCAGAACACAAGCAAAAAAAGGCGACCTGATTTTGTTTATTGCAGACAAAAAAAATCTTGCAAATTCAATACTTGCGGCTCTTAGGCTTGAGATAGGAAAAAGATTGAACCTTCTCGATAAATCAAGGCATAACTTTCTCTGGGTTGTTGATTTTCCTCTTTTTGAAAAAGATTCCGATGGAAATGTTGTTGCTGTCCATCATCCGTTCACAAGCCCGAAAGGAGACCTTACTTTGCTGGACAAAGAGCCATTAAAATTAAAGGCAAAGGCATATGATATTGTCTTGAATGGAACAGAGATTGGAGGTGGCTCAATCAGAATCCACTCTCCTGAAATTCAGGCAAAGATATTCAAGTGCCTTGGAATTACTGACGAGAAAGCTCAGGAAAAGTTTGGATTCTTGACAGATGCATTTAAATTCGGAGCGCCACCTCACGGTGGAATTGCATTAGGTCTTGACAGGCTGTGTGCATTGATGACAAACAACGAATCTATCAGAGAAGTTATTGCATTCCCGAAAACAAAATCTGCTGAAAGCTTAATGGACAACTCACCAAATGAGGTTGATGATGCCCAGCTAAATGAGATTCACATTGCATTGAATTTTGTAAAGGCAAAAGCCCGAGAGGAATTGTTCGAGAAGATAGTTGATTCATTGAATAAGGAGAAGACTCATTATAAAGTTCTCGAGCATAAGCCAGTTTATACTTCTCAGGAAGCTGCAAAGATAAGGGGAACAGAATTAAAGCAGGGAGCAAAGGCTCTTGTTTGCAAAACAGAAAAGGGATTTGTTCAGGCAGTTATTTCTGCAAGCAAAGAATTAGACGAGGAAAAGCTGAAAAATTTTTTGGATGTAAAAACACTTTCACTTGCATCTCCAGATGATGTAAAGAAAATTGCTGGAGTTTCAGTTGGTGCAGTTCCTCCATTTGGGAATTTGTTTGGTGTGCATGTTTATCTCGACAAATCAGTTCTTGAGAATGATGAGATTGCATTTAATGCAGGGCTTCATACAAAATCAATCATCATGAAAGCAAAGGACTTGCAGAAGGTTACTGGTGGAAAGGTTGGGGAGTTTGGGAGATAAACTGCTATAATCATACCTCAATACTTCTCTCCAATTTCTGCCTCTTAATCTCTTTCTCAGAAGCAACATTAGTTATGTTATCATACAAATTTACCAGACTTTTAACAAATTCATTCTCTAAATTTATTCTGTAAAGACGGATATTTCCGAATTTTCTTGCAGGACTAATAATCTTATTTTTTAATAGCTCATCCATCATTCTGTAAAAGGTAGCTCTTCCAATGCCTGCCTGCTCGGCAATATCTGTAATTGAGTAATCCAACTCTCTGCCTGTTATCAGCATGTCCAAAACCCTTATTTTTGGACTGTCTCCTAAAAACCTGACAAATAAAGTTTTTTCTTCCATGAAAAAGAGATTATTGTCCTTGATATTTAATTGTTTCTCTATAAAACAGTAATGTCTCATCTTAATACACCATAGTAATAAATCTTAATAATCTACTATGCTCAATAATTCAATATGGATGAAACATTCCTTAAAATTGTATAAAATTGGTTTCATTAACAGATACAAGAAAACATATGAGGTTCATGTTTCGCTTAATATCGAGAAGAGAGCAGAGATAGAAGAATTCTTGGAAAATTAAAAATGTAAGCAAATACTACATATTACTTATCTGTTCCGTGCTTGCTCCAGAGCATACTCAGTTATTTTGGGCCATTCACCTTCAATATCCCCCTCGCCAATAATGTCCCT
>CAZXRI010000089.1:0-5641 GCA_964642765.1 uncultured Methanosarcinales archaeon
AGTTTAAAAACGACCTATATACTGTAGAAGTGAGAACTAATTACGGAATTATACATTAGAGAATTAAAAGGAGAACCATTTTATAATTCACATTTGCCAACTGCACAAAGAGCAGCATTGGATTATGCAAAAGAGCAAGGAACATTTGTTGCTCCAATGACTTTGTTGTTAAGGAATTTTCCTCATGGAAACTGGTACACTGCAAATTCTGAAGAGCATTATGGAATAGATGCTGATGGTCAATTTGGTCCAAAAGGAGGTCATGTTGTTGTTACATTGCATGGCGGAAGAGAAGGAATTGGACTTTTAACTCCGGACATTATTGAATTAGCGTATGACATGAAGAGAGCTGAAAAGGGAGGCATGAACGAGGTATATGCTGCTGTCCTTAGTGATGTATATGCTGATAAAAATGTATTTGCAGATTTGCTTCATGGTGGTTTGCCTAACGGAGAATCAATACTTGTTTTACCTCATGTGCGATTGAAGAATGAAGGCGCACCAGCAAATTTTCAGAGATATGCAAGTGTAAGGACGCTTGACCTTGCAAGACAAACAGATTCTGGTTATAAGCCAATAAAAAGACTAACAGATAAAAAAGGTAAGATAACAGATTCTCAGGTTATAGCTTATGCCGGAGGAGTTCCTGAAGGGCAAAGAGTAATAGATAACTCTAAAAAAGCAGGCTATGAAAATTTAGGTGTGTGGCATCCATTTAACCGTGCTGATTTTAATCCTGATGTAGCGCATGGCCGTGTGCTGTTCGTGGGCTACATCGACTACGACGGGCTTAATGGCGACTACTACCTTGACAACTATGGGCGTTTTGTCGGGGTAAAAGCGGCGAAGCCGCAAGTGGTGCGCGAAAAATTAGGAAAGGGCAATCTTGTTAAACCTACACTTGAAGAGGTATTGGCAGTTACAGCACCATTTACTGCCGAAATGAACCAAGATGCTTTGAGAAAAGCATTAGGTAGACTCTATCAAAAATAATTTTTTTCAGATACTTTTTTATATTCCTTCTTATAGGTTATATACAAAGTGATACTAAAATGAGCGAAACTATATGCATTCCAAAGGAAAGATATGAATATCTTGTTAAATGCGAAAGACTCGTAGATATGGAATTTGAAGAAAAATTTTCAAGAGAGTTTATTGATGAAGTCAAGGAAAGTGAAGAGGCGTATAAGAGCGGAGATTTTATTAAAGTAAGAAACAGTGAGGAAAGAAAAAAAACTTTTGATTCATTGTGAGCCTTGAGAATGAAGTATATAGAAATATTAACTAAACCTTTCTTAAGTGATGTAAAAAGTATAAAGAAAGATACTATTCTTCTGGAAAGACTGCATAAAAAGATAGATGGGATAATGCAAAATCCAGAACACTACCCAATGAAAAAATATGACTTAAAAGGAAAACGAAGCGCTCATGTAGGTTCGTTTGTTATTCTTTTTGAATTGGAGAAAGATAAGGTTATATTTCATAAGTTCAGGCATCACGACTTTGTTTATGAATAAGACTTCCAATACTTTTTTATATTTCCTTTATTCTTTACGCAACTATCCCAGCTGCCAATACCAAAAGTGTTGGTAATAAGAAAATAGCTGGACTACATGTATTTCACTGCGGCAGCTTGCTGCTATAAAATTCAACTTATTTAACAATCACCTGAATATTTGTGTTCTTCCGGAAGAAGAAAAAAGAATGATTGTTAGACGGAATGAGTTTAAAACAATCCGCTTGAAAATTAAAACATAACACAAGGATTATAATAATAGAATTCAACTGAACCCCCATAGCCAACGGGGATTGCCGAAAAATTTATTGGCAAGTTCCCTCTTCAGGAACATTGCACATATGTCAGAAATTTCCTAAACTTTTCAATTAATCAATAAGAAATTTCTGAGTATGCTCAGGAATCGCATAATAAAAATAAAACAAATGGCGATTTCTGACAAATCTTTCCCCGCTCAATTATTAATTGTTATAGTGTTGAGCGGGCTGCCCTTCGGGCTGACGGGCAATCCACTAAACGCATTCAAAATAGAAATATTTAAATAACATTAAATAATTTTATTAAATATTAACAAAGGTGATAAAAATGGTTTTGAAAACATTCAATGTGGAAGATGAAACATATAGAAAGTTCTCTGATTTCTGTAAAGGGAATGGAATCAGCATGAGCAAACAGATAGAATTTTTTATGAAATCTATAATTGAGGAGGAATCAGAAGCAAAGGAAGAATATATTGAAAAACTCAACAGAATAAGAAAACAAAAGTCCCTCCATATAGGAAGTTTAGAAAATTTCAAAATGAGGTATGGCGTCAAATAAAATGTATTCTCTTGAATCTAAACCAGATGTAGATAAAAAATTCTTAAAACTTAGTAAAAAGAATCCAAAACAGATGGAAATCATAACAAAGAAAATTAAGCAAATATTGGAAAATCCATATCACTTCAAACCCTTAAGAGGAGATATGCATGGTGCGAGACGTGTCCATATTGACAAGTCGTTTGTTTTGACATACGAAATTGACGAGAATAAGAAAATTATTACACTTTTAGACTATGATCATCATGATAATATCTATTAGCCAACTCCTTCTATAATTAACACATTTATTTTTTTCCTAACCATAGAATTAATTGAAGTCTTTCCGTCAAACAGATTGTTTAAAGTAGAATAATCAATCATCCATATCATCATTAACCCCTGAGCCGCCCATTCCGCCACATTTGTTGCACAGGTAAGAATCATCATTTGAGCCGCTGATGCGCATAACCTTGATTTTCTTGCTGCATCCAACGCATTTTACAGAAACCTCCTCGTAGATTGGTATATCTGTCATTTACTTCTAAGATGTGTTATTAATATAAATATGTATCGGCAACATGTTCAACAACTTTTTTAATCTAAATAGCATTCTTCTTCCAACAAAATGGAAAAGCTCACTCCTGCAATGCACCAGTATATGAAGGCAAAGTCGCAGTATCCTGACTGTGTGCTTCTTATGAGGATGGGCGATTTCTATGAAACATTTTACGAGGATGCAAAGCTTGTTGCCCGTGTTCTCCAAATAACTCTTACATCAAGAGGAGGAGAGCATTCCAAGGTTCCACTAGCAGGAATACCATATCATGCTCTTGAGCCTTATCTGGCAAAACTCATCAAGGCAGGTTATAAGGTTGCGATTGTCGAGCAGCTTGAGGATCCTAAGCTTGCCAAAGGTGTTGTAAAAAGAGACATTGTCAGGATTATTACTCCTGGAAGCGTTATGGAGGATGTGATTCTTGATTCTAAAGCCAACAACTACATCATGAGCATTTATCCAGATGGAAATAATTCAGGCAATTTTGGAGTATCTCTTGCAGATGTTTCAACAGGAGAATTTATCTGCTCCTGCTTGTCTAAAGAAAAGCTTTATGCTGAGATTAGCAGGCTGTCTCCGTCTGAGATTGTTATTCCTGCCACAATAATAGAATCTGAGTTTGCAAGCGAGATAAAAAAATTTGGTGCAATGGTTAACAATGCAGATGATTTTTCTTTCTGGTTTGACAATGCACATGCTGCATTAAAAAAGCATTTCAACATATTATCTCTCGAGGGATTTGGGATAAGCGATTCTGCTGGTTCTCCTGATTCTGCTATGGTTTCTTCTTCAGGCGGCTTGCTTTCTTATCTTAAGGAGATGCAAAGAAACTCTCTCAGCCAGATTACTAAAATCAAAAGGTATGTTCCTGATGAGTTTATGTTTATTGATTCAACAACAAAACGGAATCTTGAGCTTGTTTCCAATATAAGGGATAATGGAAAGAGCGCAACTCTTCTCGAGGTTTTGGATAAGACGCTTACATCTCTCGGTGCAAGAAAGTTAAAGAGATGGATTCTTCAGCCGCTTAGCTCAAGAGATGAAATTAACAAGAGGCTTGATGCTGTTGAGGAACTGAAAAATTCTCATCTTAAGATTCTGGAATTGTCTGAATTGCTGAAGCAGGTTTCTGATATCGAGAGAATAATCAGCAGGGTTTCTTTTGGAAGCGTATCTCCTCGGGACTTGATAGCACTGAAGAATTCGTTTGATGCTGTTCCAAGAATTAAGGATAGCCTCAAGTTATGCTCGAGCAGTTTGCTTAAGGAGATTTCTGAAATGAATACAGAGAATGGAATTTCACAGATTATTGGCATTGCAATAAATGAAAATCCTCCGGTAGCAACAAAGGAAGGCAATTTCATTAAGAAAGGATATGATAAAAATCTCGACGAGATTCGGCTTATTGAAAGTGATGCAAAATCGTATCTTGCTGAGTTGGAAGAAAATGAGAAGAGAAAAACAGGAATCAAATCCCTGAAGATTTCCTATAACAGGGTATTCGGGTATTATATTGAGGTTACAAAAACAAACCTGAATCTTGTTCCGCAGAATTATATCAGGAAGCAGACTCAGGTAAATGCAGAGAGGTTTATTACTCAGGAGTTGAAGGAAAAGGAGGAGCTTATCCTGACAGCAAAGGAAAGGATGATAAGCCTTGAGCAGGAGCTTTTCCAGAAGATTGTCGAGGAGATTAAGTCAAAGACAGCAATTATTCAGGATATTGCTGATAAGATTGCTGTGCTTGATTGTGTGCTTGCATTTTCGCGGGTTTCTTTGGATAACAATTATGTTCGCCCTGAGATAAATTCAAACGCAAGGATTTTTATCAAGGCAGGAAGGCATCCTGTTGTTGAGCAGCTTGCAAATAAGTTTGTTCCGAATGATTGTGTTCTCGACGATAAAAACAAGCTCATGATTATTACAGGTCCCAATATGTCAGGGAAGTCAACTTTTCTGAGGCAGGTTGCGTTGATGACTCTTATGGCTCATGTTGGCTGCTTTGTTCCTGCTGAATCTGCATCTGTGTGCATTGTTGACAGGATTTTTACTCGGATAGGAGCTTATGATGACCTTGCTCATGGGCAAAGCACGTTTATGGTTGAGATGACAGAGACTGCAAATATCCTGAATAATTCGACGAGAAATTCTCTTGTTATAATGGATGAGTTAGGCAGAGGGACATCAACTTATGATGGGGTTTCTCTTGCATGGGCAATTGCTGAGCATATCTACAAGGAGATTGGCTCTAAAACTTTGTTTGCAACTCATTATCATCATTTGAATAAGCTTGCTGAGAATTTCTCAGGAATTAAAAATCTGAATACTGCTGTGCATGAATCAGGAGATAATATTGTTTTCCTGCATAAGATTCTCGACGGAGGAACTGATAAGAGCTATGGGATTCAGGTTGCCAAATTAGCTGGCATTCCATCTCAGGTCATTGAAAGAAGCAAGGCAATTATGGAGATGATTGAGATGGAGGATGAGCTTGAGGAGATTTTGGATAAGAATCCTGAGACAGATGTTCTTAGAGAGAAGATTTCAAGAATAAAAAGCAAAAAAAGATTTCAGCATGAGGATTCTGAGAAGCAGAAAAACTTGTTTGATGGGTTTTAATCAGATATTCTCTCTGGCTGTCTCTGGCTAAATATTTTTAAACTTGGCTGGATTATCTAAATGTTATGGAGACAGAAAAACTTATCCTTGGAAACAAAGAATATTCATCCCGATTGATTTTAGGCACAGGAAAATATCCTGACTTTGAA
>CAZXRI010000090.1:0-3680 GCA_964642765.1 uncultured Methanosarcinales archaeon
TGTATTCTTAGAAATCCGACCGAGCGACCGAAGGGAGCGAGCAATCCGCCAGTCTATGACTGGCGGTGTCGGATTTCTCTTGAATAACCTAATTATCTTGTTGGTCGACTATATTATAAATCTGGATATATCTTTTAGAAATGCTTTTCCAGTCAGCCACTTTCCTATATTCCAGAATCCCTTTCCTGTATTTATCATAATCTGCAAACACAAGCTTAATCCCATTTGAAATCTCGTCGGAATTTTCAGTATTTATAATCGCGCCGCATTTAAATCTCTCAGCCATCTCCCAAATTGCGCCAACTTTTGTTACGATAACAGGCAAGCCATATGCAACAGCATCAGTCATAACAGCAGACTGATAATCACCCCAGACATATGGAAGAGCAACAACATCAGCCCATTGATAATGTGAATGTTTTTCCTCTTGCGTAAACCATTCCCTCGATACAAGCTCAATATTGGATATCTTCTCCGTGTTGATTCTTCCCTGAAGATAATCCCGGTATTCGGCAAGAGATTTGTCAGGCATTGAGCAAACTATTCTCAGGTTGCATTCAGGAAGGCTTTTCATTGCATCTATCAGATAATCCAAACCTTTAAGCTTTGAGAGAATCCCAAAAAAAAGGATATTGTTTTTCCTTCTCGGATGAAGCTCTTTCTGGCAAATGCCCATATAAACACATTCTATATTTTTAGCTGCATATTTCTTCGAGAGAAATTCTCCCTGCATAGGCGTATGCACAGTAATAACATCTGATTTCTTTATTATCCTTTTCTCTATTGCACAGAGGATTTTTTTCTTCAATCCATTAAGCGAATACTGGACTTCATGCAATGTTGTTACTATCGGGATTTTCAGGTTGAGAGCATTCAGGAGATTAATATTAAGAGTAAACTTACCATAAAACGGGGCAATGTATTGTATGTGCAACGCGTCGAGGCTTTCTTTCCTGACAATTTCTGCCAGCTTTTTTTTCAGCGAGAATGATTCAAGATTTATCCGATAGTCAGAGCCTGATTTCCTTGTACCTATTGTTATTATTGTAATGGATTTCCTAAGCTCATTTACAAGATGAACATAAGTCTCTCCAATACCATCTTTTTCAGGAGGAAACCTGCATACAAAGCCAATCTTCATTTTTTCCTCGACTTGATTTTTTCATAAAGTCTTACAATTGAGCTTGAGAATTTTGTTGTGTTATTTGCCTCGACGAGAATTCCTGACTTTATTACCTCCTGATGCGAACATAAGTTGAATGCAATTACTGGCTTCCCGCATGCTTGCGCTTCAACAGCAGGCAGGTCAAACCCTTCCCACATAGAGCATGTTGCATATACATTTGCTGCAGCATAATATTCAGGCAATTCATCGTCAGGAACAAATCCTGTAAATATTATTTCATTCTCCAATCCTGCTGAAAGCTCTTTAAGCTTATTGTAATATCCATCAAACGTCGGTTTTCCAACAATCATAAGTTTCAGCTCAGGCAATATTTCCTTAGCTTTCCTGAATGCCTCTATCAAAATATGGATTCCTTTATGCGGTGATATTCTTCCGACATAAAGCAAAGTGAATGAATCTCCCAAGCTGTGCTTTTTTCTTATTCTCTCTCCTGATATGCTTTTATTAAATCTGCCTTTATCAATTTCAGGATACTCAACACTGCTGTCTTTTCCTGTTTCTTTTTTCAGCTCCTGCCTCAGAAAATCGCTTATTGAAATTATCTCGTCGGCATTTTTGATAGTTGCATTGCTGAGCATATTGAATATCCTCATGTAAGCTCTCTCAACAAAGCTATCAAAGAGATGCGGATATGCAACGCCTGCGTTATGATAGATGTATTTAATCGGATATTTTTTTCTTGCCCTGACGGCAATTAAGTTCATAGGATAAAAATGGCTTATCACAACATCATAATCCTTGAGCATTTCAGAATACTTCCTTATCTTTGCTCTATCAAGGAAAAACATCAGGCGGTAAACCCTCTCGAGAGTCGGGCTTGATGGCATTCCAATCTCAACGATTTCAGCGCCTTGGATTTTTAGCCCTGCTTTCAGCGTGAATATTGTAACCATGTTATTATTTCCGAGGAATTTTTTTGTTTCCTCAATAACAAGCCTGTCAATCCCGCTATAAAACAACAGCGTTGGCGTGAGAATTGCAATCTTCAAATTTTTCCAGTCAGATGTTCCCATTTTAGGTTTAATACCTTTGTATATCCCATTAAAAGATGTTTCATGCCGAGCTTTGAGCTGCCTTTTTCTCTCTCTGTAAAAACAATAGGGATTTCTATTATCTTGAATCCCTTGAGATATGCCTTGTATAAAATTTCCTGAACAATATCAGGTCCCTTTGCCTTAATGCTGTCAAGATTGATTCCCTCGAGGACTTTTTTCCTGAAGCATCTGTATCCTGAGTTGCAGTCCTTTATTTTCATTCCTAATATTGTCCTGATGTAGTTGTTTGCAAATGATGTGAGCAACTTTCTGTAAGAGCTTCTTCCTATCTGCCTGCCTTCTTTTACAAGCCTTGAGCCAAGTACAATGTCAGCATTTCTAATAGCATCAAGAAGCCTTGGAATATCATCAGGATTGTGGCTAAAGTCAGCGTCCATCTCTATTATGCAGTCATATCCTTGCTTTAATGCATCCTTGAATCCTGCAATTCCTGCTGTGCCTCTTCCTCTCTCACCAATCCTTTTGTGGAGCTTTACTCTTTTCTCTTTCTTAGAGATTTCCTCTACGAGCTTCCATGTCCCATCAGGAGAATTATCATCCACAACCAAAATATCAACATTATGCAAGAGGATTTTTCTGATTAATTGCACAATATTATCTTTCTCGTTATACGTAGGCACAACAACAATTGTTTTCATTGGAATTGAACATTGTCTGGCAATATTTAAAAGTTGCGAGGAAAAGTTTTAAAAAGCACTACAAGATAATCAAATAAATGAAAATCTCTGCGAAGTATTTTTCCATTATCGGGATAATCCTTTTTATTATTGTCCTGCTCAATGTAGATTTACCCAGGCTGTGGGCAATTCTTCTGACGATAAATCCTGTGTATATACTATTCTCATTTATCCTCCTCGGAATCAGCATAATTATCCGTGCATTGAAATGGAAGGTATTAATCAACCAGTACAATAAAGAATATACACTATGGCAGGCATTCAAGACTTATGTCCTCGGTGTTGCTTTCGGAAGTGTTACTCCTGCGAGAGCAGGCGATTTAATTAAGATTCTTGATTTGAAGAAATCTATCGGGATGGATGCAAAGCAGGGAATCTCTATAAGCATTTATGATAAGATTGTCGATGTGCTTGTACTCTTTACAATTGGAGTGGTTTGCCTGATTGTGATAGCTTATGTGTTTTCCAATAAGGTTGATTTATTCTGGCTGATTTTACTCTTAATCGGAATATTGCTTTCTGCAATGTTCTTTATGACCAAATCCTCACAAAGAATATTCAAATTTATCATCGGGGCTATGAAATTTATTCCAGAATCTTTCAGGGAAAAAATAAATGAGCTGTACGATACCTTCTTTCTTGTAGCAGACAAGATATGGAAGGAGCATGCATTATTCATGTATCTCATCCTTACATTGGCCAGCTGGGCTATGATGATTACTATCCCTTATTTTTATATTAAGTCAATCTCTCTTGACATCC
>CAZXRI010000090.1:3690-5555 GCA_964642765.1 uncultured Methanosarcinales archaeon
GCATTGAAGTTCTGCCTATCTCAATACTCGGAATCGGAAGCAGGGATGCCACCCTTATCCTGTTATTCTCCCTGATGGGTATTACAAAAGAGCAGAGCATCAGCATTTCCCTCATGGCTCTTTTGTTCTCTAATCTGCCAATTATTATTATCGGGTTTTATATCGGATGGAAGAATAAATACACAATTAATATCGGAAGGCTAAGTGAAGGTATGAATAAAGAGGCAGATGAAAAAGCAGGATAATCTTTTTATATCCATCTATAAAATCTTCCTATGAATGTCGCAAGCAGATGTTGAGGTCATTATCCTCCATTATAACGGGAAAGAATATATTGATAATTGCATTAAGTCAGTGAGAAAAACAACTTACCCTAATTTTTCTATTGTGATTGTTGATAACTGCTCCACAGACGACAGCGTGGAATTTATCAAGAGTAAGTTTCCTGATATTAAGCTTATCCAGAATACCTCAAACCTCGGATATGCAGGAGGAAATAACGCTGCTCTCAGGGTTTCTAAAGCAAAATATTGTGTGCTGCTGAATGATGATACAGTTGTTGAGCCTGAATGGCTTTCAGAGCTTGTGAAGGCTGCTGAATCTGACAAGAAAATTGCAACATGCCAGCCAAAGGTTCGCTCCATGAGAAATAAGAAAAATTTTGATAATTGTGCTGCAGGTTGTTTTCTGGATGTTTATGGCTATCCAATATATCGCGGCAGGGTTTTTGATACTGTCGAGGAGGATTTAGGGCAATATGATTATCAGTCAGATATTTTCCTTTCTGTAGGCGTTTGTATGTTTGTAAGGATGTCATGCTTGAAAGAATCAGGATTGCTTGATGAGGATTTTCATATTTATTTTGAAGAGTTTGACTTATGCTGGAGACTTTCTCTTCTCGGCTATAAGCATAGGTCTGTCCCAAGCTCAGTGATTTATCATATAGGTGGCGTTACTTATGCAAAAAAATCTTACAAGTGGAGCTACCTGAACCACAGGAATAGCGTTATAGTTCTCATTAAGAATTATTCGATGGTGAATCTTATCCGAAGGCTGCCGATAAGGATTTTACTCGAGATATCCTCTTTATTCACTTTCTTAATGAAGCTTGATTTTGACAGGGCCCGAGCGAATTTTATGGCATTGCTTTGGCTTGCAATCCATCCTGTAAAATTAGCAAGAATGAGAAAGCAAACCCAGAAAATAAGGAAGGTTTCTGACAATGAGATTATTCCATTGATGATAAGTAAGAGTGTCGTTGTCCAGTATTATGTTTTCCGACGGAAGTATTTTAAAGATTATATCGGGCTTATTCCATTGCTAATGAATCAGCAAGGTAAAAAATGAAATTTTCTGAAAAGCATGAAATGATTGCATTGTTCCTTGTCTACGGTATTGCTCTATATCTCTGGGCATCACCAATAACATCCATGCCTTTTGGTGATGTAGATTCTCCAATGCACTTTGCAGTTTCTGATTATATGGCACAGAATGACAAGGCAATTATTTATTTACCGAGTTATGTAAACTTTTTCGTCGGCGGATTAGCGGGTGGAAAATTATGGTATCCTCCGCAGTTCCATACTGCTGCAGCAATTGTGCAGTCATTAACGCATGAGAGAATTACCTCGATATTTTTCTTTTATGCATTTGCAAGCACTTTATTCATACTCTCATCATACCTCCTTATTAGGACACTATACGGCTTTCTTCCTGCAATCCTCTCGAGCTTTCTGCTTATATTCTCATCGAGGGATTATTTTTATCATTCACATGGATTATGGCCGCAGGTTTTATCATTTACATTTGTTCCACTGGTTGTTTATTGCATCTACAAATACATTGATAGCTACACAAGCGGGAAG
>CAZXRI010000091.1:0-1698 GCA_964642765.1 uncultured Methanosarcinales archaeon
CAACAGGCTCAGGAAAGACGCTTGCATTCGGCTCAGGAATAATCCAGAATTGCGAGAGAGGAAAAGGAATCCAGGCATTAGTATTGACACCGACAAGAGAGCTTGCAGAGCAAATATCCAGAAAGATGAGGAATTTCTCAAAATACAAGCCGCTCAATGTAACTGTTGTTTATGGTGGAGTTTCAATAAACCCGCAGATAAAATGGCTTCAGAATACAGATATATTAATTGCAACCCCAGGAAGAATCCTAGACCATATGGAAAGAAGGACAGTCAACCTGCAAAACGTAAAAATCCTTGTACTCGACGAAGCAGACAGGATGTTTGAGATGGGATTTATTGATGATGTTGAAAAGATAATCAGGTCATGCCCGCAAAAAAGGCAGACGCTTTTGTTCTCTGCAACAATTTCGTCTGAGGTTTACCATATCGCAAAAAGGTATATGAGCAATCCAATTAGAGTATTAGCAGAAACACAGGTTGACCCGAAAAAGCTAACCCAGTTTTATTATGATGTTCAGGACAACATGAAATTCTCATTGCTTGTCCACCTCTTAAAAAACGAAAAATCCGGATTAGTGATGGTATTCTGCAACACAAGGCACAACACAGATTTTGTAGCAAGAAACCTCTCAGCCTTAGGAATAGATGCAATGGCAACCCACGGCGGGTTTTCACAGGACAAAAGAAATAATGTATTGAAAAAATTCCACTCAGAAAGTGTTTATGTCTTAGTATGCACTGATGTTGCTTCCAGAGGATTAGACATTCAGGGAGTTTCCCACGTCTATAACTATGACATACCAAAAGACAGCAAGCAGTACATCCATAGGATTGGAAGAACAGCAAGAGCAGGAAATGAAGGAAAAGCTGTAAGCATCCTCTCAAGCAGAGACCATGACAATTTCTCAAGAGTCCTGAGAGAATGTGATGTTAACATAACCAAAATCCCGATGCCGCAGATTGAAAGGGCACACATAAAAATACTTGACAAGGGAAGAAGCTTTGACAGAAGACCGAGTGGTTTCAGGCCAAGAAAGTTTTCAGGAGAAAGAAGGCACACTCCAAGATTTAGGAATTAAAATAGATGACCTAAACAATTATCTTTTTTTGTTCTTACAAATAAACAAGCAATGGTCAATCTGGTAAGGCTCGAGTGTCTTATAGTCAACAACAGTCATTTCTTTCTCGAGCTTTTGCCTTACATCCCTGAAAATCACAGATGGCTTCTTTGTAACATCAATGCTCCGTGCTTTAACAGCAAGCAACGCATATCCGTTTTCTTTCAGCAATAAATTTACATTTTTCAGAAAAATCTCTGCTTGGTTCCTTTGTGCAATATCCTGAAACAAGACATCTGCCTTGCAAACATTCTGCATATATCCGAGAGGATTGTTTGCATCAGCAAGAATAGGAGCAATATTATCCCTTGCCTTTGCCAGAAAATACAAGTCTCGCACAACTCTTGGAGCAGAATCAACAGCAAACACAAACCCCTCTTTCCCGACAATATCAGAAACATAGCTTACAGTATATCCATGAGAAGCCCCTAAATAAAGAACAACATCATTCTTTCTGATAAAAATATTATAACATCCCTTCATGATGGAAGCTGCAAGCTTGCTCCGACGAGGGTCAAACTCACGATACTCAACATTATTCTCAAGAAAAACAGCCTCATTAAAATATTTTTGAGAA
>CAZXRI010000091.1:1708-5515 GCA_964642765.1 uncultured Methanosarcinales archaeon
CTCGATGGCTTAATCATTCAGCTTCGCCTCAATTTCCTTAACAAGCTTATCGCCGATAAATTCGCCTTTAAAATAATCAACCCTCGCAGCAATTGAAATCTTATCAGCCAAAACTCTTGCTGCCTTTCCTTTCTTATCACGAGAAGCCTTCTGCACAACATCATGCAGGAAAATAATGCCATGCTTTGGAGCCCTTGCTCCTGACTTAAGATGCCTGAACAATGCCTTTTCAGCTCCTAAAATCTGAATCTTTGAAGCTGGCATTGCAGCAAGCCTTTTCAATGAGCCAACATGATGAATTAATTTTGCTGATAAATCCGCTCCTGCAACTGTGTAAATGTTCAGGCAATATTCCTTTAGCATTTCCTCGATATATTTTTCCTTCCTGCCTTTCAATTCATACAATGTTTTCAGATGCTTCGCAAGGCTTAGAATCTGCTGGAGGTCTTTTTCCTTCATCTCTGCACCAATAGAATCCACTTCCCTTACACTGATTTTTTTTAAAAGCTCACTCCTGTCAAATTTCAAAATCATATCTATGAACATCTCATTATCAGGCGTTTCTCTCGCGAACTCAGGATTATGCAACTCATACCATTCCCTCAAATCTTTTGCAACCATGTTAATTATCTTATCAATATCAATAATTGTATTCATTGCATGAGAAATAAGAGTATCTTCTTTTACAGATTCTCTCAGCCTGATTTTTGTCTGCTCGAGATTTCTTTCCCTGAGTTGCTTTAATTGCTCTTTCATTTTAGGTTAATTTCTTTGTTCTTCAGATAATCCATCAGAGAGTTTGTAACACCTATTTTAAATCTTACTGGCAGAAATCACATTATTTAATGGTGAGGAATTTTTGTAGAAAATCTTATATACACATACATATACACATACATGAATGGCAACAAAAACAATCTCGATAATGGACGATGCTTATGAAATTTTAGTAAGGAATAAGAGAAATAACGAGAGCTTCTCTGAAGAGTTGAGGAGGATTTTGCCTAAAAGGGGCAGTATAGTGGAATGTGCCGGCTTATGGAAAGACATAACTGACAAGCAGGCAAATGACATGGAAAAGGCTATTAAGAAATCAAGAGAATATACACGAAAGCACATACTGGAAAGGATAAAATGATTCTGCTGGATACAACTTTTCTTATAGATTTGCTGAGAGAAAAGAAGAATGCGATAAGCAAAGCAATTGAATTAACAGATAAAAGCAGGCTAGTCACGACATACATCAATGTATATGAGGTATTGCTAGGTATCTATTGTATAGAAGGAATTGATTATGAGAAGAAATTGTATGGTGCTGAGTTATTGCTTGACAAATTAGAGATATTAACTTTAGATAAAAAGTCCGCACTGCTTTCTGCTAAAATAGGAGGCAAGCTTATGTTGGAAGGGAAAGTTATCGGAGACACTGACAATCTGATAGCAGGTATCGCATTATCTCATGGGATTAATACAATTGTAACAAGAGATAGAGAGCATTTTCAGAGAATAAAAGGGATTGTTGCGGAGGGGTATTAATTGTCAGTTTGCTATAGAATGAATGCCAGTTTATTTACTCTAGAGGGATTAAAATACGAAATATTTAAATATCCCTCCACAATCCCATTAAGAATATGACATCGAATTATACAGTGAGAGGTGTACCAACAATTGATTTATTTACAGGTGATTCTATACAATTAGAAGCATTAAGAGTTAGTGAGTTAGTGGAGTTATATAATCCAGTAAATTCTGCTGAACGATATAGTCCTGAACAAATAAGAAAACTCAGAGAATGTGTAGAGAGATATCAACCAAACGATGGTATTGTTAATTATGGATATTTTAATAATGGAGAAGGATATATGTCAAGATGGAATATGGCTGAATTAAAAAGTAAACTTGCTGTTCTTGGAATTGACCCGGTAGAAGAATTATGGATCAATTTGCATGTAAATTCAAAAGACCAGACTTTATGGGTATGCCCTAATTTTATGAAAGTGCCTCAGGCAGAATTAACTGTAATCATAGCTGAATCTGAGGGGATAAATTTTAGTTCTTCAGGTAAACATCTTCAAGATAATTTAGAGCTATTAAGTAATATTTCTGCAATACCCCCCGAAATACTAAGGCAAGTTATGGGAACTGGCATTTATTCTCCTCAATAACCTTACTATTTTGAAAAACTTACGAAAATTAAGGTTATTTCCTATACCTACAAATTCTCCTTAATCCAAATCGCTGCATCAAACAGATTATCCATAATCAGCGTCGGAGAAATCCCCTTCTCAGCCAAATCAGGCAGATGCTTCATCCCATGCCCTGTCAAAACATAGATTGTTTTGCATCCTGCCTTAATCCCCATCTCAATATCTGAAGGATGATCTCCAATAACATAAGACTCAGAAAGATTAATGCCAAACTCCTTCTGAATCTGCTGGATAAAGGTTATATGCGGCTTCCTGCATGTGCATTTCTCGTCTGGATGATGCCCGCAAAAATAAGTCTTCTCAATCTTGATTTTATTTTTCGCAAGCTCATTCACAAGATGATTATTAAAAGCATGAAACTCCTCTTCAGAATAAATCCCTCTCCCAATTCCTGATTGATTTGTAATAATAAAAAACAAATACCCTGTCAGGATTTTCAATCCATCAACACTGCCCTTAACAAACTTAAAATCAGAAATCTTATGCACATATCCGAGAGGATCCTCATTAATAACACCATCCCTATCAAGAAAAATTGCCCTGTGCATTGCCAAAGAAGTTGTTTCAGTCATCTTCAATGCTTTTCCTTAACTCAGTAATTGAAGCAGTTGATGTCCCCACTTTCCCGACGACAATTCCCGCTGCATAATTAGCAAGCAATGCAGAATCCTTAAATGATGCACCTGAACATAATGCAAGAGCTAAAACAGCAACAACAGTATCACCTGCTCCTGTAACATCATAAACCTCCTTTGCTTTTGTAGGAATAGTTATAATATTCTTCCCTGAATTTCTGTCAAACAACATCATGCCATTCTCTCCTCTTGTTACAAGGACATTGCATCCAAGCTCTGACATAATAATCTCTCCCATCTTATGCACATCCTCGTCGGAATCTCCATAAATGCCAGTCATCTCAGATGCCTCTGTATTATTCGGGGTAATAAGAGTAACATTCTTGTAATATGCCTTATGTCTTGGCTTAGGGTCAATCACAATAATCTTTCCGTGGGAATTTGCCGCATCAATAACCTTTTTAGCAACTCTTTCAGTAACAACACCTTTTGCATAATCTGAAAGAATGACTGCATCAATTTCATCTAAATTATTTTTCACAAACCCAATAATATCTTCCTCGACGGAATTATCAACATAATTATCCTTCTCATAATCAATCCTCAAAAGCTGCTGATTGTGCCCGATAATCCTGACTTTCTGGATTGTTGGCTTGCTGGAATCAACAAAAACCCCGTCGGTATTAACATTTCTTTTCTTCATTTCCGCAACAAGAATATCCCTCGCGCTGTCGTTGCCTACAATACTAACCATAAACGCAGATGCCCCAAGCGAAGCAATATTTGCAGCAACATTAGCAGCTCCTCCAGGAACATATGTTTCACGGTCGACATTAACAATCTGCACAGGAGCCTCCGGAGAAATCCTTTTAACTTTCCCCCAGATATATTTATCAAGCATTATGTCTCCCAAGACGAGGATTTTTTTATTCCTTAAATTTTCAAGAATCTCAATCAAGTGTTTTTGCATTGGTTCAAGGTAATCAAAATTATTTAAAAATTTATCCTCTCAATAATCATTTTGT
>CAZXRI010000092.1:0-5496 GCA_964642765.1 uncultured Methanosarcinales archaeon
CAGCTGATACACTTGCGGCATTAAAGGAAGCAAAAAATTTCGGTGTGAAAACGCTTGCAATTTGCAATGTTATCGGCTCAAGCTTAAGCAGGATTGCTGATAATGTGATTTATACAAGGGCAGGGCCAGAGATTGGTGTTGCTTCAACAAAGGCATTTACAACACAGCTTGCTGTTATTTATTTATTGACGATAAAACTATCCAAAATCAGAGGCACATTAAATGATAAGCAAATTTCTGATATGATTTCAGGTATTCGAAAAATCCCTCTTGAAATCCAGTCTGTTCTTGACGAGGATTCTGAGATATTGAAGTGTGCCGAGCTTTATTATGAGAAAACTAATTCAATTTATTTGGGAAGGGGTGTTAATTTTCCAATTGCTCTTGAAGGCGCCTTGAAATTAAAGGAGGTTTCATATATTCATGCAGAGGGTTATCCTGCGGCTGAGATGAAGCATGGACCAATTGCTCTCATAGACAAGAATATGCCTGTTGTTTTTATTGCTCCTAAAGATATATTCACTTACCATAAGGTTCTTGGAAATATTGAAGAGGTTAAAGCACGGGGCGGAATTGTGATTTCTATTGCGACTGAAGGAGATAATGAGATTTTAAAGAAATCCAAGCATACTTTATTTATTCCAAAATCACTTTATACTTTAAGTTCGATTTTGTCTGTTGTTCCCCTTCAGCTTCTTGCATATCATATTGCTGTCAGACGGGGATTTAATCCTGACAAGCCGAGGAATCTGGCTAAGGCGGTTACTGTTGAGTGAGATGTGCGCCCTAATTTTGTGATTAGTGGTAAACTATTTAATCTCCAAACTTAACCAATCAAATTATGCTCGCAATCCTATCATTAGCATTCCTTGCATTTATTCTGGGAATAAAACATTCCTACGACGCAGATCATTTGCTTGCTGTATCAACATTCCTTAAAAAATCTCCGACGATAAAAAACTCTACGAGATTAAGCATAAGCTGGGCAGTTGGGCATATGCTTACAGCAACGATAATTACAATCTTGCTTTTTATTTTCAGGGAATCAATTCTGAATACAATCCTTTCACATTTTGAAAAAATCGTTGGAATCATGCTGATTCTTCTCGGGTTGTGGAGTTTAAAAGGATTATTTGGATTTCATTCACACAAACATTCACACGACGGCATAACACACAGGCATCCACATTTGCATTTCATCAAAAACATAAAAGAAACAAATTCAGAAGAGCATAAAACAGACCATTCACATAAGCATATGTTTGGCATTGGAATGATTCATGGATTAGCAAGTAATGATGAACTTTTGATTTTGTTTACCGCATCTCTCGGAGTAACTTCTTTAGGAGGAATTATCGTCGGGATTGGGATATTCAGCATTGGTGTTGTGTTGGGAATGATTTTATTTTCTATGATTTTTACATATCCTCTGCTAAAGGCAAAAAGCAAGCTGATTCATTTATTCATTACATGGCTTGTTGGCTCTGGAAGCTTGATTTATGGTGTGATGAGTTTGGTTGGGGTTGTGTAACAGAAGATTCTAGAAAAATCTAAATACCGCTATTGTTTTTGATACTATAATCCACATTAATAATAAAATGCTCTACCGAAAACCAAACCCAAAATCAAAGGATGCAGAAGGCATTGCAAATGTTCTTGTTAAAAGCTACAACATCAAGAATCTCGACGAAGGAAAGGAAGTTTTTCTGAATGAGATAAAAAAACAGCATCATTATATTATTGCAGAAGAAAACGAAAAGATTGTCGGGATTGTTACATGGCTTATGCATGGATTGCCTAAGCATGGGTTGTGCGAATTGGACAGGATTGCTGTTCTGCCAGAATTTCAGGGAAAAGGAATTGCAAGGGAATTATTCACTAAACTCGTAGAGGATGCAAATCTTGAATACAAAAAGCATGGCTCAAGATTAAGAAAACTTTACATTCTGACGCATGCAGATAACAAAAGAGCGCAATCATTCTATGAAAAGATGGGATGTAAGCATGAAACTACTTTGAAAAAGCATTATTACGACGATAAGGATGAGTTTGTGTATAGCAGGTTTTTTTGAGATTAACATTCTGTCTTGAAATTATAGCAAGGGACATTAATAATCGGAATAATCAAATGAATCTTAATGTCCCTTGCTTATTAGGAAATGTCAGAAATTTCGTATCATTAAATTATAAAAAAGAAATTTCTGAGCATGCTCAAAAACACAGACAAGATTAAAAGTGTTTTTGACAAGGCATTACAAAAATAAAAAAATATACGAATATTAATGTCTTTTCCTATAGTTTTTCTCCACCATGAATAATTGGTCATCATCCACATCAAACAAACCCATCAAAGCCCCTATATCCAGAAAAGCATGTGCATAGCAAACAGCAGCAAAAGCATTCACCAAATCATTTTTCTTCTCGAAGAATCTTGCATCCTCATAATACCTTTTTGCCAAATCCAAAATCTCCTCTGCCTTTTTTCTATCCTCAGGTGTTATCTTAGACGAGATTTTCACCTTCCCAATAGCCTTCTTTGTAAGAGCAAAATACTTCTCAAGCTTTTCATTTAGCTTTGGAACATTCTCCATGCAAATCACTTCCCTAACACATACATCACATGCCTAGACGGAAAAATTAAAAACCTGTCAAGATAATGCTTCTCAGAAACTATCTTAAGCCCAATATCTGCAAAAATCTCTCTCCACCTTTCCTTAGTCTGAAAATAATATGGGCACTTAACACCTTTCCTTGCATTTGAAATCCAATCGTGGAAAAGCAAGGTGTATTTTTCATAAGCATTCTCATAAATATCTTCGAGGATAATCACATTCTTCCGAACAACCCTTCTAGTTTCCTTCAAAACCTGAACCATATCAGTGCAATGATGCAAAGTCTCTAAAATAATTGCAGAATCAAACGAGTTGTCTGGAAAAGGCAGATGCAATCCGTCGTAAATCGTATTCTTTATCTCAGAACTATTATAATCAACAACATCAACGCCTTCAATATCTGCCTTGAATTCATCCTTAATCTGCTTGGCAATAAATCCGTTCCCAAGGCCAATATCAAGGACATTTTCTCCCTCGGAAATTAGCCCTGAAAACATTGAGGTAATATACCTTGCCCTTTTCTCGTTGTGCTTCTTAAAGATTACATGGGTCATATCACCAGAAACAGATGCCCTATATTTATATATTATTGATTATTTTCCCCATGAATGGAAAAATCAGGATACGACGAGCTTTACAAGGAAAAAAACAAATATCCAATAGGCCCTTTAAACATCGTCAGGAATAATCTAATTCTCAGGGAGATTCCAAAAAAAGGAAGCAAGGCTATTCTAGATATAGGATGCGGAAGAGGATTCCTCGATATAGAACTCGGAAAAAAAGGGTATCATGTAACTGGAGTTGATTTTTCAGAGGAGGCTGTTAATTTTGCTAAAAAACTATCTGAACAAAATAACCTTTCAAAAACTGTCAATTTTATCGTTGGTGATTTGTTCAAGCTGGTATTTGATAAACAGTTCGACATTGTTATCTGCTCTGAGGTTGTGGAGCATATTGAAGACGACAAATCTGCTGTGAAAAAGCTTGCTTCTTTTCTTAATGATTCAGGAATCTTGATTATAACTGTTCCGTATAGCATGAGGCAGTGGAATAAGGATGATGACAGGAGCGGGCATTTTAAGAGGTATTATATTAAAGATATGGCGGAAATCCTCCAAAATGCAGGGCTTTGTGTCGGGAGAGTTTTTGTCTGGGGATTTCCTCTTATGAGGATTTACAGGTTTTTGTATCGCCAGACATATAGCTATTCTTCAGAGGAAGAAAACAAGCCACTTGGATATGTTCCGAAAGGAAAGCTTATGAGGTTGTATCATAAATGCCTCCCTCTAATTATAAAGGTATTTGACATTGACAATGTTTTTAATTTCACAAGACAGGGAATTGATTTAGTTGTTGTTGCAAAGAAAAGCAGAGATAACCTGCAAACTTAATCCATGCCAACAGAAAATTTAATATATCATTAAGTGAATTACATTTCACATTAAGCGTTAATTAATTATATTTGTAAATTATCACAAGGAAAATGAAGCTTTATTTCGTAATCCCGCCTGCAAAAGGAATTGTCGAGAAGCCGACATCTCCGCATATGGGGATTGCTGTCCTTGCTTCTATCACAAGAAATGCAGGGCATGAGGTTGATTTAATTGATATGAGATTGGGGTATGATAATGATGAGCTGATTAAAAGGCTGGAAAAATTCAAGCCTGACTATGTCTGCGTTACAAGCGTTGCAATGGAGCATAACTTTGTCTATGACATGATTTCAATTCTCAAAGAAAAAGGATACAAGGTCATTATTGGAGGACCTCATGTCTCCTCGATAAAAAAGCGTGTTCTCGATGAATGCAAAGCTGATTTGGCTGTCAAGGGAGAAGGCGAGCAGACAATTGTAAAAATTCTTTCAGGAGAGCCGCTGTCAGCCATTAACGGGGTTATATGGCGTGATGGAAATAATATAGTTGAGAATCCTGACAATCCATACATAGGAGCAAAATCCCTTGATGAAATGCCGATTCCTGCATTTGAATTATTTGAGCTTGATAAATATATGGACAAGAAACTTCCGATTATTACTTCGAGAAGCTGTCCTTACAAGTGCACATTCTGCTCGATAAACCTTACAATGGGATTTGGATTCAGACCAAGAAGTGCTGAAAGTGTTGTTGCTGAATTAGAGCATTGGCATAACATGGGATATTCTTATTTTGGATTCAATGATGACAATTTCACGCTTATTCCTTCAAGAGCTGAAAAAATCTGCGACCTTATCGTCGAGAAAGGCTTGAAAATAAGGTGGGAGTTAAGAAACGGGATAAGGATTGACAAGGTTACAGAGCCTCTCCTGATAAAGATGAAAGCAGCAGGATGCATATATATTGGCTATGGTGTTGAGTCAGCTCATCAGGATGTTCTTGACAACATAAAGAAAGAGCTTAAAGTCGAGAAAATCAAGGATGCAATCCTGCTCACAAACAAGGTTGGGATAAAAAAAGGAGGATTCTTTATTATCGGATTGCCAGGAGATACGCTGGAAAAATTCAAGCAGACAATGGAGTTTGCTCTTTCATTGCCTCTTGATGAGGTTCGCTTTTACAATGCGATTCCATACCCAGGAACTGAGCTTTATTCATGGGTAGAAAAAAATGCAAGATGGGTTATTAGGCCTGAAGTTTATCTAAATGAAGTTACAAGCTTCGATGACAGGCCTGTTTATGAAACAGATGATTTTACTATTGCAGAAAGGCAGGAAGCAACAAAAATGTCCCAGCAATATGTCATGAAATATCTTATGAAGACAGAATTCGGCAGAGTCTTGGGAACAATGGCATGGTATGTCTGGAAGCCAAAGATAACAAGAAAATATGTTTTTGATGTCGGCAGAAAAATCTGGACGCATTACAGGAGAATTAAGACGAGGTTACCG
>CAZXRI010000093.1:0-2826 GCA_964642765.1 uncultured Methanosarcinales archaeon
TTATTACTTACTATAAACGCGCCGAGGAAGATTTGAACTCCCGACCTGCAACTTGCTCCTTCTTATCTCTTTTAGGAGGCTGCCGCTCTATCCAGACTGAGCTACCGGCGCATATAAATATGAAGAAAAAAACCATGATTATAAACTTTGCTCAAATGTTAAGTCATGTTTCTAAGTCTCCTTTTTTATTTATAACTCTTGGATTAATTACTAAAAAATAAAAACCTCTACTTTAATATTCTCTCGCTCGCCGAATATTTTAATTAAAATTTTTACCGGCTCGCTCGAATTATAATTGACTAATGCGAAAGACTCAACTAAAACCACGGCACAATATGAATATTAATTCTGTCGACGAGAGAAGAGATGCTATCCTTAAGGATTCTATCCGTTACATAGGAGAGACTATATTTCCTGCTCGGCAGTGTAAATAAAAGTAATGGATTTTTTAAATTCTCAGATTTAGTGCAATCCCACAGATAAATCTCATAATGTGTTTACTCAAGAGGTTTACTTTACATTATATTCCTTCTCAGAAACCTCTCTCGACAAAAACAATTTCCCAATTGAAATGCCAACCAACCCAAAAGCAGACATAATCACTAAAGTAAACGGAACCTTAAAAAAATTAAGGAACAAAGACAAGCCATAAATACTGAAAAGAGCCAAGGAATAAATCACAGCAATAGAAAGAAACCTGCTAAAAAAAATCCTTAGCGCCTTGCCGAATATCCCTCTGAATTTAGTTTTCTCGTCTAATATCAGATATAATACAGGCGTCATCAGAAGAAAAATCCCGGCAACTATTCCGATAAAAACAGCTTGCATTTCAGGCTTCACAACAAAAACACCTCCAAAAATAACAAGCAGAAAAATACCTCTCCAAACAAGATTCACGAGGATTAGCTTCCAAAAATACCTCAAGGAGAATTTCTTTCTGCTTAGAACTGAATATCCCAAACCTTTGAAAAGAGAAGCACAAACAACAACAACCAAAAAAATTCCAAACCCAGCTGCCAAAAGCTGATTCCCAACACCCAAAATCCCTTCAGATGCTCCTTTGATTCTCGATAAATCCCGATTTCCAATACCTGTAAAATCCTCGACAAAGGCATAATCAGCAAGCACAAAAGAATGCTCCTCTATGCCAGAAAGAACAGACGAGAAAATTATGCCGGCGGCAAAAACAATGAACAAGAGAATAACATAATAAGCAATATCAAAAAGCAAAACAATGCCGACTTTTTTCATGTTATCAAATGTGTTTGCATTCATTTCAACAATCTCAGCTTACCTTTGCATTACCATTTATTTTATCGACGGAAATATCCTCCTTAGATGTCTTAAGGATTTTATCATTCCAAACTACCTTCCCATTTTTTATCTCAATATTAAGCTTTGCAAAATCATCATAAGTAACTTCCTTTGTTTCTGGCATAAGCTCTCCGAAAACAGCATTCTCTCCCTCATCAGATTTTTCAGCATATAAAATCCCGACATTTTTTCCATCATCACCAGCGAGAAGCATTCCCTGGCTCGGAGTTTTGCATGCTTTAGGTTTGAAATAACAACAACCTTTTTCCCGACGAGGTTTTCCTTTGCATAATGCTCCCTCAACCCAGCAACCAATTGCCTTTGCTCATCACAGAGAGAAATCTTAAGAACATAAAGCTTATCTGCCTGAGGATGCTCTTCAACAGAAAGAATCTTGGCAACCTTCAGATTAAGAGGAAATTTCTCTGCTTTCTTCTCGGAAATCTTCTCGATAACAACAGCAGGCTTTCCAATCTTATGATTATCAAGATTTATATCGAGTGATTTCCACGTTAAAGATTTCAGATTTAACTGCTGCCTTAACTTCTCTGCACTCTCAGGAAGAATCGGCTGGATTAAAACAGCAATATCCTTGACGAGGTTTGCACACAGGCTCACAACCTCATGAGCTTTTTCCTTATCTGTCTTGATTAACTTCCATGGCTCTGAATTCTGAAAATACCTGTTTCCAACTGAGCTTACAGCAAGGATATTCTTCACTGCCTCATTAAAATTAATATCTGAATAACTATTCCTTGCTTTTCCTATCAGATTCCCAATCTCGTCGAGAATTGCTTTCTCATCAGCACTCTTTCCAACAACACCATCAAAATTCTTCTCGATAAACGACAATGTTCTGAAACAAAAATTTCCAATATTAGCGGCAAGCTCGTTATTTATCGTATCACGCAAATCATCATAATCAAGATTAATATCAGATATCTTCTTCGAGAGCATTTTCGCATAATAAAATCTCAAGTGTTCTGCCTTATACTCATTAACAAACTCATCTGCTGTAAGAAAAGTCCCTCTGCTCTTGCTCATTTTCTCGCCTTTTACAGTCAGGAAACCATGAACAATAATGCTGTCAGGTAGCTTTAATCCTGCACCCATCAACATAGCTGGCCAAAAGAGAAAATGAAACTAGATAATGTCCTTACCGATAAAATGAATAATCTCAGACAAAGAATAATCAGTCGGATTCCAATAATCATTCAAAGCATCCCGACTGTGTTTCTTGCAATAATTTGCAGTGCTTGCAATATATCCAATCGGTGCATCAAGCCAGACATAGTAATATTTATCTTCCTCGTCGGGAATCTTAAACCCAAAATAAGGTCCATCCCTTGATATAACCCAATCCTCTAATCCATTCTCGCTGTCAATCCATGTATAGATATAATTCTTGATTTCATCCTGAAGAGTCTTATTTGATTCAAGCCACTTCCTAAGCTTTTCAGCGAATGCACTCAGCTTAAAGAAATAATGCTCACTCATCTTTCTCATCGGTGG
>CAZXRI010000093.1:2839-5470 GCA_964642765.1 uncultured Methanosarcinales archaeon
TTTCTGCATATAACACAATAAGGCTCAATCAGGTCAGTTGTCTTGTAAGTTGCATTGCACTTCTCGCAAACATCTCCATACTGGTCAAGAGCATTGCATTTAGGACATTTGCCCTTTACATACCTGTCAGGAAGGCTTCTCTTGCAATGCCCGCAAAAAGTTATCTCGATTGGCTTCTTGTAAATAAATCCCTTCTCTTTAAGACGAGAGAATATCATATCAGAAAATTCCTTGTTTTCAGGGCTGTTTGTTGTATAATAGCTGTCGAACTTTATATGAAATTTATCAAATGCTTCAGTATGCAGCTTGAAATACTTTGCAATAAGCTGTTCAGGAGTAATCCCCAGTTGAGAGGATTTTATCTCTATCGGAGCGCCATGCGTATCATCAGCACAGCAATAAATCACATCCTCTCCAATCAGCTTGAGGAATCTTACAAAAATATCTGTCTGGATATACTCAACGAGATGCCCAATATGAATAGGACCATTTGCATACGGCAGTGCACTTGTTATAAGGATTTTTTTCTTGTTCATTTCAGAATAGAGGTAATATAAGCAGGCTTTATTATATTTTCTGGTTTATTACTCAGGTAACATATCAGAAAGCTCTTGACTAGGATGATTATCTGGTTTTGGATGTCCGTTATGAACGAATATATTTCTTGCCACCGTCTTATCGATAGCATATCTTGATGTGCCTACCCTTATAACATACAATCCAAAACTGGAATATATAATAGTAATTTTTTCATCTGGAAGTATACCCATTTCAAAAAGTCTTGTTCTGGTTGAATCATTTGACTCTTGTGATTTGTTGCCAAAATCACTTCCTACACGAGCAATTGTATAAGCTTGATTTGGTGAAACAGATATTAATGGTGAATAAACTTCGTCCATTTTACCTCCTTCTCGAAAAATCACCAATTGCTACCCTATATCTGTTGCTTACCATATACCACCACACATAATAAGAATATTCGCAAGAGAGTTTTCTCTGAGTAAATAAATTTAACTATGAATATATTCCTCACCGCACAGCTTCCCAATCTCAACCATAACATCATCAGTAAGTTTCCTCAGCAATTCCTTTGTAACTTCCTTACCATAATATTCCTCGAGAGAGATTGGCTTGCCAACATTTACTATGACTATTTTTTTCAAAGATGGAAGTTTCTTTTGCGGAGGCCAAAGCTCATAGCTATTCTTAATCCCTATCGGAAGCATTGGGCATTTTGCAATCAGTGCAAGCCTTACTGCTCCTGTTTTTCCTGTATGCAATTTTCCGTCTCGTGAGCGTGTTCCCTCGGGAAATAAACCGATTATCTCTCCCTCTGACAATTTCTCAACAGCAGAATTTAGTGCCTGAATATCCTTTTTCTGCCTGTCTAGCGGAATTGTCCCGACGGAATTAAAGAAATATCTCTTGATAGGGCTATTATACGATTCTATCTTTGTAAGATAAAACACGCATTTCTTCCTATACGACTCAAAAATCTCCTTGATAATCACAGGGTCAATGTAACTCTCATGGTTTGCAACAATAATAAAAGGATATTCAGTTGGGACATTCTCAAAATTATTAATGGATTTGATTATGTGAAACACATACGGCTTTAAGAGTGCCTTTCCAAACCTGTAAATCAGCTTTCGTTTGAATGCCATTTTTTAAGAGAGGAATCAGATTATGATATCAATTGCCCTCGGCAAAACCTTAAACTTAGCAGGAGTATATCCAACAAAATCACCATTCAGCTGGACTTCAATTGGCTTTTCAGTCGAGATAGCAAAATTCTTCACATCATAAACCCCAAACTTGTTCTTTATAGAGCCTTTTCCTGTGATATAGCTGACCTCCCTGAAAGGAATCTTTCTCGACATAAAAAAATACCATTTCATGCTAAGGATTTTTTTCAATATTGATGCATCCTCTGCAAGAAAAATATCAAACCTTCCATTATTGATATTTGCATAAGGCGAGACTTTTAATCCGCTCATGCTTTTGATAAAATTTGCATTGAGCATAAACAAGCTTATCCGAAATCTCTTTTTATTGAGAGTAATCTCTGCATTTGTCGGAGAGAAATTGAACATAATCAAAAACCCAAGAGCAGAATAGGAGAATTTCTTAAGGATTTTTTTCACAGCCAGAAAAGCTTTTGATTTATTCGCCTTCAGCATTTTTGCATCAAACCCAATGCCTGATGTCGAGCAGAAAAGGCTTTTTTGCTTTTGCTTATTTCCTCCCGAAACAAATTCAGCATATCCCAGATCCATCTTTCTCTTTGAGCCATGCATAAGCCTTCTAAATGCCTTATTCAATTTATTTATCCCAAGATGCAATGCAAAGTCATTTGATGTCCCTAAAGGCAGAACACCGAGGGCAGACTTGCTTTTATAAATTCCATTCACAACCTCCCTTATTGTCCCGTCTCCACCGCAAGCAACAACAACATCAAAATTTTCTCGTGCAGATTTCCTTGCAATGCTCTCGGCATTTTTTTCTTTAGAAGTATATTCGACTGAAAATTCAACATTATGTTGAGCAAGCCGATTAAATACCCGCTTGAGGAATTTTCTCCTTTTCTTATTTAATGGTACAGGATTGACGATGAATTTGTATGATTGCATT
>CAZXRI010000094.1:0-5417 GCA_964642765.1 uncultured Methanosarcinales archaeon
AAAGTAGGGGATTTTTATTTTTTTAAAGTCAAATTCATAACAAAAAATCTTAAATACCAAATCCAATGCTTGAAATTAAATGGCTTCAATCAGTGAACTTAAATCAGAATATCTCTCGAAAAAAACCCAAATCACAGAGAGATTAAACCATTTCCAGATTTTCTACAACGAGCCTGTGTCATGGCATTACTCCGACGGAAATATCATCCTGAATTCCTCGAATAAGAATCATGACGAAAGAATCTTCGAGGAGCTTTGCTTCTGTATTCTCACAGCGAACACAAGCGCAGAAATGGGTGCTAAAAGTGTTGATGCTGTAAGAGATTTGCTGATAGGTGGAACTCCTGCAGAAATGAAGCAGAAATTGGAAGGGATTTATCGTTTCAAGAACCTCCGTCCTGCATATATCGTCCACACAAGAGATTTCCTGAAAGCTCACTGCAATTTCAGGCTGAAAGAATTTATAGAATCTTTCGAAGATAAGATTGCTCTAAGGGATTTTTTTGCCATGAACAAGGATGTCAAAGGATTAGGCATGAAAGAATCCTCTCATTTCCTGAGGAATATTGGATTCAAAGGATATGCAATTCTCGATAAGCACATAATCAATTCATTGCACGAGTTTGGCGTTCTGGAAACTAACATCAAGCCGAAAAACAGGAATGAATACCTCGAGATGGAAAATAAGTTAAAGCAATTCTCCGAGAAGATTGGGATTAATATGGACGAACTGGATTTGCTTTTATGGTCGGGAAAAACAGGGAAGATATTGAAGTGATTTGCAGAAAACCGCAAACTATAAAAGCTTCCATGATTATCCGTGAAATGCAAATCATATAATAATGTGATAAAATTCAGCATTAAATACAAATATTCCATCAGTTTTTAACTGATGGTATAGACATACTGTCGAACTGCAAGAATATTTGTATTCTTAGAAATCCGACCGAGCGACCGAAGGGAGCGAGCAATCCGCCAGTCTGTGACTGGCGGTGTCGGATTTCTCTTGAAATCAGGGGTGAAAAAAATGGCACATACATTACCAAATCTGCCTTATGCATACAATGCACTTGAGCCGTATATCGACGAGCAGACAATGAGGATACATCATACAAAGCATCATCAGGCATATATTGACAAGCTCAATACAGCAGTTAAAGGCACATCATTTGAAAATCTCAATGTAAACGAGCTGATGAAGAAGCTGAATGATTTTCCAGAGAACATAAGGAATGTTGTCAGGAATCATGGCGGCGGGCATGCAAACCATTCATTTTTCTGGGAGATAATGTCTCCTAATCCTTCAGGAGAATCAAGAGAGCCAAAAGGCAAGATTGCAGATGAAATAAAAAAGACATTCGGCAGTTTTGAAAAATTCAAGGAAGAATTCTCAAATGCAGGATTAAACAGGTTTGGCTCTGGCTGGGCATGGTTAATTATAGACGATGGAAAACTTAAAGTTGCCAGCACGCCAAATCAGGATTCTCCTCTGATGGAAGGAAAAATCCCGATTCTCGGAGTAGATGTTTGGGAGCATGCTTACTATTTGAAATACCAAAACAAAAGAGCAGACTATCTTTCAGCTTTCTGGAATGTCGTAAATTGGAATAAGGTTGAGGAGATATATCTCACGCCAAAGAGATAAACCAGATAATCCCGAGAATATAAGCAATTTACATATTCACGAAATTATCGAGGAGATTTAATCCAATCTCGCCGCTTTTTTCAGGGTGGAACTGCACAGCAAAAATGTTGTCCTTCTCAATAGCACTGCAAAACTCTGTGCCATAATCTGTTGTTGAAAGCATTATGCCTTTTTCAGACGGAGAAGCGCAATAAGAATGGACAAAATAAAAGTATGAATTATCCTTAATCCCTTTAAGCAGTTTGGAATCTTTCTTTATCGAGATAGAATTCCAGCCTATCTGCGGTATTTTTTCCTTTGTTCTCAGCCTGATAACCCTGCCTTTGAATATTCCAAGACCTTTTGCCTTAGGGCTTTCCTCGCTGGATTCAAACAAAACCTGCAATCCAACACATATCCCAAGATATGGCTTTCCGGATGAGATAAATTCCTTGATTGCAGAATCCAGCTTATTCTTCTCCAGCATTCTCATTACCTCTCCGAAATTTCCAACACCAGGAAAGATTAGCTTTTCTGACGATAGTATTTTCTCAGGAGAGTTTGTTATGATGTGCTTTGCCTTCAGATAATCCAGAGCCTTGCTTACTGATTTCAGATTGCCTGCACCATAGTCGAGAAGAGATATCATGATGAAATATAATCAGGATATTAATAAAAATGTGTCGGTGAGTGTTTATCTTTTAGGAGTAGTTATCGCAGAAAAATTAATATATGCCAGCCAATGCATGAAAACATTTTACAAATGTAGGGGAAAAATGGATTATAAAAACATTAAAAACTATTTTGAAGGTTTAGCTGTTAGTACTGCATTAGCATATGCACTTGGAGGTTGTGCATCAAAATCTCCTCCACAAATTGATGTTTATGATGCAAAAAGAAATGCCGCTATTTGGCTCGGAGTTGATATTTCAGAAGTTGTAGAATTCGGCGGGAAACTCACAAGCAGGCATAATAGCGAAACACTGGAAACTATTACTGGCTTGGTTTCTGGAAAATATCAAATGATAAAGGTATCAAACGGGGATTATGCAATAGTCATGCTTCCCAACTCTCCTAACGGACTTCCAGATAAAAGTGTTAGACTATTTGTTGCAGAGCAAACAGATTTCTTGAGGAAGGATGGTATTTTGGATGAGAGAGAAGCAATCAATTATCTCAACGTAGTAATTGAGAATGCAAAGAAGATTGCAGATTCTGAATCTCTTAAGTAATTTAGATTGCATTATCTAAATATCATTTTTCCCCTATAATACCGCTTATCGCGATTAGTGTGTTGCTCTGTCCATGCACGAAAATCAACTATGGGATATACAATTTTCAGAGCATCTGCAAACAAATCACTAAGCTTATCTGATGTATCCTCGTTAGTAAATACAGGCAAGTCAAGCATTGAACCCTTTTTAGGTGATGCATGCCTAAATCTGTGCATAATAAATCCATCCACAAATCCCTTCAAGACATTTCTTGCATGCTCATAGTCAGCATCATTTCTGTCTTTAATCTTATAGCTTTTAATGTAACTAACCAATTGAGAGATATAACCGACACCAATATCACTGAAATCTCCATCACGAAGTGCTCCGCGATTCATACCGAGAAGAGAAAGAAATCTTCCATAATGTGTAGGTAGCGCAATTTCTTTCTGGTTTTCTGATTGGTCTGGAAAACTCATTTTAAACCAATCCCTCATTTCATTCCTCAAGGCACTATCAAATGGGAAATTAATTGTCACATAATAGCCATTCGCTATGTTCCCTGCGGATATTGCCATGGCAGTAAGAGATGCAATTTCATCAAGCCTTTTCAGGCTAAGAGGAATCCCGTCGGTATTTGCCTTTGTGCCATCATAAGATTCAGGATTCAGAATGTCAATTCCATTATCTGTTAGTGCCAGAAGAGTCTTTATGCTTGGAGGAATGACTCCATTATTCCATCCTTTTATTAGGTGATGAACCCTTTCGTTGATACGCGTTTCTCTTTCTTGCCGAGATAATTCACTATTATTACTATTAACATTATCAGCGATTCTATCCTCTAAATCGCTGTCAGGAACATTTGGGTTCATATCAAGGCCTGAAGGATGTTTTGTAATAAGCCCATACTTAATGGCAGTAAGATATTCAAGCCCATAATCTGCTAATTTTTCAGTTCCATATAACCCTATCCAGTTCCTTATTCCAGTATTCGGGATTATGATTTCGCTGAGTTTGCTTGCCATTCTGATGAGGAGATGCAAACTAATATAAATAGTTTACCACTAAAGAGTAATTGTGTATGGCTTACCCATACTTCAACTCAAAGAACAAAATTATCCCGGCAGAAAAACTAATTGCCAGCAGTATGCTTTAGTGCAACATAGCAACATATTTTACCACGGTTAATAATTGTTTACTAGGGCTTATCTTAGCTAATCTTGTACTACCTTCCGTTGCGTCAGCGTCGTCAGCGTCGTCAGCGTCGCTCATTTTTTCCACAACAAGAGGATATGCCAGAAAGGTAAGTACACTATCCATTACTGTCTTATCATATTCAGATATTAATCTAAATTCTGTAGGAATAAACATGCCAAGATCAAGTTTTTTAATTCGTGCAACACCATCCATTGTTTGTAAAAGAGAATCTACAAGGTTTCCCATCTGTTCTCCAAGATCAATGCCTTCGCTACTATTCTGTTGTCCACTAATATTTAAACGTCCAAGAAAATTAGATTTTTCATTTGATGTCAAGTTAGAGTGGAATTTTGCAAGATACTCTACAGCAGACTTAACCGCATCTGCAAAATTTGGTCCTCTATAAGGCAATACAGTAATCGGTTCATGTCCAATCCTATATCCCAATCCATATGCAGAATTATTAACATTTATCGTTGATATACCCCCATTACCAATGGTTGCAATAGTCGGAAATAAATGCACTTGATGAGATTCACCTTGTTTCCTTGCAGCAAAAGAACTTAATACCTCCAGTGGAACAGTCAAACCTGTTGGAGATTTGCCCTCTGTTGTTCTCAATGAATTTACCAATTCTGCGTATGACTGTGCAAGTTCATTACCACCAATTATTCCAATATGATACACATTCCTTTCGAAAGTACCATCATCCTTAAATCCCGGAGCAGGTGTTCCCTCTATTACTCTAACAACACCATCATTCCTTTCAAACACTGGCTTTAGCCTTTTGCTGTCTGTTATTGCTGACCTTATTGCAGATTCCAATGACTTTTGATTTTCAATTTTACCAGATGTATCAAAACTATGATTAGGATTATCAAAAACAACAGCACCATTAAATTCAGTTTCTCCTATCCTCACTCCAAGTGCATAGACAACTAAAGTAGTGCTCAATAGGTTTGATTGCTTGTATATCTCCAAAAGTCTTTTTGCAGAAGGTGAATTTTCTCTTAATGCAGAATGTATTGCTTCTGCCTGAGCAGGGATACTCAAAATTCCGTAAGTATCTCGCCAATTATGTTCGTCTGCACTTTTAACCAAATAAGAATATGCCTCAGTAATTTTAGAGGAATCACGAGCAGTTCTATAATCTATTTGTATCGGCCGTAATGTTGTAACAATACCATTTCCTTGGCGACTAGTAAATTCATATGTTTCTGGGCTGACAGTTTGCGCATGCTGAGTAGGTGCAATAGTTGGTGTTTCTTTCCTTCTATAAAACGGTACCATTTTTCACCTGTGATTATTTTGGATAGATTATTTTATTCAGTGATACTATTGTAAAGAGGTGAAGCAGTGCATTTAAATCTTTTTCCAATTCG
>CAZXRI010000095.1:0-239 GCA_964642765.1 uncultured Methanosarcinales archaeon
TCACCTTTCTTGAAATCTCTGTTAGCAAAAACCCCATTTCCATTTGGAAATTGTCCTATCTTTGATTTTTTGATAACAACATCGCTCATATTAAAATTAATATCTTAATTGTTTATAATTATATCGTGAAGTCCAAAAAGTCCCTAATTTAGTCTCGGCTTCGCCTCGTAAAATCTTAGTACTTCTTCGCTCCCTTCGGTCGCTCCGACCCCGTTGCACTCTCGCCTATCGGCTCGGGG
>CAZXRI010000095.1:249-3525 GCA_964642765.1 uncultured Methanosarcinales archaeon
CAGGCATGCCGTTGTTAAATGCAATTTTCAAGTTACCTAAATTAGAACAATCCTGTCGGAAATCTTAATCTTTAATGCGTTGCTGTCTTTAACTACAATGTAAAAACTCTATGACGGCAAAAACAAAAAAATGTAAAAATAAAAATCGGGGCTCTTAGTTAAGAGTCAAACAAAAATAATTCATCAAACCTTACTGTTAGTTACTTTGCGTAAAACCTGCACTGTAGATGGGAAAACAGCAAACCTTCTAAGCAACATGTCAACACCCCCCAGAGGGACTGAATAAAGAACGGGATGTTCATTGATTGCCTGTATATTCCCATAAATCCCCTCTGCTAACATTTGTGTTGCCTTAGGAGTCTTAATTTCCAATGCTCCAAATGGACTCTGTTCAGTATCATCAAAGAGATGAACTCCGGCAAGTTGAAATTCACCTGGCTCTAGAGCAAATTCTTCTTTCATTTCTGCATTAATGTGTTCTTTGCAGTATTGTTGGAAATTAAAACATGGCGCAAATTTAGGATTGGGTGTGGAACCAGAGAGAGCAACACAATCGGGAGCTACAGCCATTCCTTTAGCTCTTTGAACCAAACTCAGTTTTTCTCCATTCTCAGTAAACATCACATGGGCAAAACCTAAATATCTTGCTCGCTCTTCTAGATTAACTTCCCATTCTTTAAATAATTCTACAATTGTTTTTCCTGCTGGATATTGCTCTGGAACTAGTTCAGAGGGTACATTTCCTAATTTGGTTGCAATAAAATCGTAATATCCTCCCTGAAAAAGTTGCAATGGGATTCCAACAGCACCATCAACGATAGCGACATGCCCATTATATCTTCCTTTAGCATCAGAGTTTCTTCCTACTGCTTCCCTATACGCTTGCAGCCGCATAGGAACAGTATAGGTTTTCTCTAAATTTAGTCTGACCTCAAGTTCATCAAATCGATTAACATGACCCGCATGTTTAACACAGGTAATAGAACCGGAATCCAATTGTGCAGTCCCATCTTTAGAAGAAATTAATTCAGCTAAATCTTTCTCCTTTAAGTCAGGATCAACTGAAAATGCTTCAAGATAAATGCCACCACCAAGATGGTATTTATATTTCACTGATTGATTTGTCATGTTGTTACTATGAAATTACAACTATTATATAAATATTACTAAACTGAGAGCCCCTTGAAAATGTAAAACTACTAAATGTTTTTGCCTTAACTGAATGTGTTAAAAACTTCTGACAGCAACGCTCTATGTACGGTAACTTGAAAACTCTTCGTCGCTAACGCTCCTCGTCCTCCCCACTCGCTTTGCTCGTAACTGGCGACGCAACTAACAGGAATTCCGATGTTATTTTTCAGGCAAATGGATTCTGTATGCGGTTTCTGGCATCTCAAGGATAAGCTTTTTATATAGGTAGTAATCCCTCAACAATATGACTGGCAAAAGAAAAGGAGGAAGCCGAAGGAAAACCAGAACCAAGCTGAGAAAGTCTGCTCGGAGAAAAGGCAAAATCAGCTTTACGTCATTTTTCGAGGTATATAATATAGGGGATAAAGTTCTCCTGAGAATTGAATCAAGCTATCATAGAGGAATGTTTCATCCAAGGTTCCACATGAAATCAGGAGTTGTAAAGGCAAAGCAAGGTTTTTGTTATCTGGTTACGCACAATGACAGGGGAAAGGAAAAGGATTTAATAGTCCATCCTGTCCACATGAAAAGAATCGAAACAAAGCAAGAGGTAAAAAATGCCTAATCTTACTGTTTTATCTGAAACTCCAATCAGCGTTTACGAGTTGAAAAAAGAGATTGAAAGAATTAAAAAGCGTGATGGCGAGTTGAATTACCGTGCAATCAAGGTTGAGGATTATCTTAACAATTCTGCAAATGCTCCTTATGCAAAAAAATTCGACGAGCTTTTTGAAAAGTTAGCAAAGCTTGAGCTTCCCAGAATAAAGGATATCCAGATAAAAAAGCTTATTGACATAGGTCCAAAAAACCTTAATGACGTCAAGATAATTCTTCAGGGTTATAACATAAGCTTGTCAAATGAGAACGTGCAGAAGATTCTTGATGTGTTTAAGGAATATATCTGAGCAGTTTAATAGATTAAGTCTATCTTAATCTGAATATCCTGATAAAAAGCTGAATTGCTTTCCTGAAAATACTTTTTAATGCCTTTCTCTTCTCGACAAACCTGGCAATAGGCGGGCTTATAGCATAATAGCCTGAGATGAAAAGCCTACCAAACAAATTCTCCTGCAATCTCTCATCCCTGAATTTTCTCAGGATAAAAACCTCGCTGGATTTCCCGCCGAAAACAGCAGTTGCTATAAAGCATCTTGGCTTTTCTGCATCATCCCTTGTCTTTGAAATATCCTGCTCGCAAAACCAGCAATATCTCTCATAAGGATGCAGCCTTCTTCTGCAATATGGGCATCTTGGATTGTGGCTCATTTTTTGGTATAATCATATAATCAATCAACTAATTTATTTAAATAAATGGCTGTATGAGCATGAATGCAAACCCTGCTATTAAAATCCCGAAATATGCAAACTTGCTCCATGCAAAAATCTTTGCACCGTCGAAATTCATGAATGGAATCATGTTGAAAACAGCAAGCCATGAATTAATGCTTAATCCATAGAGGAAAAGGACATTCTTGCCGACGAGAATACTGCATCCGAGAAATATTCCTGCTAATATCAGGTTGGTTAATGGCCCTGCTGCAGAAATAATCCCGTTTCTTCTCCTGCCGACTGGACCGGAGATAAAGACAGCTCCAGGAGCAGCAAATACTAATCCCATAAATGACATTACAATTGAGAATACAAGCATCTGGTCAAATGACCTGAACTCAGCAAAGCATCCATACCTTTGTGCAACCAACTTGTGAGCCAGTTCATGAAGCAGGAAGCCTGTTCCGACGGTAAATGCAGACAAGAGAAATACAACAACAAACTCAGCCTTAAATAAATTTTCAAATCCTGTATACATAATCCCGAAAGCAAGAGATATCGCAAACCATGCCTTTGCCAAATCAATAAGCTCTTTTCTTGAGGTTAAAATGTTCAATACTTTAAATTGGTTTGATTGCTGCATAATTGGTTTTGGGAAGGATGAGATATTAAAAGGTTGTGGATTTGCTTGATAGAGACTAACAAAGTTTATAATCAAATAATGTAACAATCTCAAATAATGGCACATCACAATCCTCAGGAGAAGCAAATTGCAGGAGAAAGAATCATCAAATTGTTCTCGGAGGCAAAGAAAAT
>CAZXRI010000095.1:3535-5284 GCA_964642765.1 uncultured Methanosarcinales archaeon
ATGTTTCATTCAGATGAAAAGCTCGCAGACAGATACGTCCAGTTAGCGAGAAAAATATCAATGAAGTTTAAAGTAAGAATCCCAAGCAATCTCAAAAAGCAATTCTGCAAGCATTGTGTTTCTTATCTTGTTCCGCATGTAAACTGCAGAATCAGGCTGCATAAGAAAAGGGTAATCTATTACTGCCTGAAATGCAAGAAGTTCATGAGGTTTCCTTATAAGAATAGGAAAGTCAATAAGTGAAAGGGTATGTTTCTGGATTATGCTTATTGCTGAGGGAGAATGTGGAAATGAAGAGGGGGATTTATCCTTGAAAAAGCAGATTTTATATAGTCTATTATACTACAATACTGAAGTCAGGTGATTTCATGGTTTATTTTACTGATATTATGCCAACAGAGCATTATCTTGAGAATCATGCTAAGGATGTTCCTTGGGATAAAGTTGTTGAGATTATTTTTGCAACAAAAAACCCGAGAAAGAAAGGAGATAAGTTTGAGATTGAAAAGGAAGGATATTATATTTTATTCAAAGTTGAAAATAATGTCTTGTATGTGATTAATGCAAAACAAAATGTAAAAGGTGATTAATATGAGATGCCAAAACTGCAATGCAAATTTAAGGGAAGTAAAAGTAAATGTGCATGGTGCTAAAAGCAAAGCACTAAGCTATCAGTGCACTAAATGTGATTATTTTGAGTTTGAGCCAATGTCGTCTAAGAAAGTTGTTGAGGAATTAAGGGAAACCCCTCTGAAAATCAAGCAGAAGATTGTTAAGTTATCTCAAGACAGATTAGGAATTTATTTGAATAGTCATGTTGTGAGGAGTTTGAATTTAAAGAAAGGCGAGGAAGTTTATGTTTCTGTTCCTGATAAGAAGAGGATTGTGGTTGAGCTTGGATGATTTATTTGATTTCTTGTTTTATCCTTTAAGTTTATATTTGTCAAAACTATAATAATCTACTACTTTAATGAATCACTGCCACGCACTCCAACAAAATTTGGAGGCACTTTTGTCGGGCGTAAAGCCCAACTAATCTATTTTTCTTCTCTTCGTCGGTAGAATTAATATTCTTTCTGACTGACGAGTTTGGAAGGATTTTTTGGATGTGGAAGATAGAAAATAAAGAGAGGGATTTATTCCCGTTTGGGTTTAATACCCAGCAGCTTGCTGCGATTGGGATAGGCGATGCCTAATTATTCTTTATTTTGATAGATAATTCCTTTTTTTTAGAAAGCATGATATCCAATATTTCACTCGTTTTTAAATCCAAATATAACTTAGACCTAATACCTATTTTTTTAGATTTTTTAAGATATTTTTGACTTTTAATTCTGTAAACCCTAATCCACTCCCTTTTTTCTTCTCCAAATGTAGTGTTCATCTTCATTTGGAGAAATCTTGCTCTTTGATGTGCAATATCAAAATCACTTTTTCCATATTCATTATTTCCGTGATAAAGACACCCACCACCAACTTTGAAATCTCGTTGGGATATTTTCCAAGCCATATTAATTACCCTAAACCCCAATCAAACCAACTTCCTAATCCTACATTTAAGAAAAGAGAATAAAAAAGAATAAAAAAATTCCCTTGATCCCTACTTCTTCTTCCCTTCCTTCTCATCCTCAACCTTATAATCCGCATCAACAACATTCTCGTCGGAAGATTTCTCAGAAGAGTCAGCAGATGAATTTTCCTTTCCAGAAGATTTAGCTTTCTTCGCCTGCTCTTCTGTCGCCTTCTTAT
>CAZXRI010000096.1:0-2411 GCA_964642765.1 uncultured Methanosarcinales archaeon
ATTCAGGAGAAATATCGAGATAGATTATGACATCAGGAATCCACACGCAGTTCAGATGAAAGAAATTCAGAAGATTGTATATGCTTCTTGCTCCTCTCATGTCAGGAAGCCTTGGTTTTGATTTTTCAGGAATGGGCTTTCCGTCGATAATAAGCCTGAGGACATGAAGAAGGTCATTTTCATTTGTTTCTATTTTTATGTTGCCTTCGCTTGCTGGAACAGTGTAATTTGCTGCTCTTCCGATGCCTGAGATAAGAGTATTCCCGTCTGAAATCATCACATCAATCTTGTATTTTCTGGAAAGCCTTTTGGCAGCATCGTCCTGAGAAAGCATGTGCATTATTTTTATCGGAGGATAAATTGCCTTGTTGTTCACAAACCTTTTTGCTGCTCTTTTGAAAGACTTTGCCTTTCTTGCTGTCATGCAAAAGCCGTTAGGATGGAATTTTGGAGCAAGCAAATCATCGTCCTTTGCGTGAATAAAAAAATTCTCTCCTGCAACTCCTGACACAACAGAAAATTCACCGCTTATTATATCAGAAAGCGCTGCTGCAAGTGTTGATTTTCCGCTTCCATCAATTCCGATTATGCAGACATGCAAAGTCATGTTGAATTATTCATCCTCTTGTTTTATAGTTTATTCCTGCAACAAAATTAAGCTCTCCTCCGTATCTTATTTCAACCTGATTATAAAAGCTTAGCGGGTCTTCGTCAAGGAAAAATCCTGATGATTCCCTGTCGAGAAGCTTTATCCTCAAAGGATTTTTCTTATCTATTGTGTATTCTTTTGCATTTTCCAGAAGCCATCCTTTTGAAAGCATCATAATCCCTGAAAGGAAATCTCTCCTCGGGATGAGATAGCAAACCAGCTTTTTGTCCTCTAAAGATAATTCTGGATTAAACGGAAGTGCTTTAAGAGGAAAATTCAGGATAACTCCTGAGAGTAAAGCAAAGGATTCTTTCTTCCCTTTGAAGCTTACCTCTATATACTCACATCTCCTCCTGTTAAATGCACAGCGTATTATCCTAGAGAAAAGTGCAATTCCATATTCAATGTCTGTGAATTTTTCTATGCCTAATATCCTCACAAAAAGCTTTCTTATGGATGGGAATTTTTCATGGAATCTTTTCAAGTCATCAGGTATAGAGCCAAACTGCCCCAAGCCTCCAAGTGTTGCTGCAACATATCTTAACCTTTTATTCTTGTGTTTTCCGTCGGGAGATTCACACAGGATAATGCTTCCTTTGATTGTTCTGCTTTTTTTTATACTGTCAATAATTCCTTTAAGCCCTTCAATCGGCTCAGGCTTGATTCCAAGATTTTTCGCAAACACATTTCCAGAGCCCATCCTCAGCGTGGCAATCTTTACTCTTGACAATGGTATTCTGCTTTGATAAATCCCTTCGATAACAGCCCTCAGCGTTCCTCCGCCTCCAGCAACAATGATTGTAATATTGCCAGTCAGATTTTTATTTAGGTAATCTTGTATGAATGATTTTATCTCGCTGTGATTTGATGCGATTTTGATTTTATAATCTCTTGGAAAGGATTTTCTTATAGTTTCTCCAAGAGAATCAAGTATGCCTGAATCATGCCCGATTCCTGAGCTTTTGTTGATTATGAGGAGGATTTTAGCCATTCATTAAATCTTATTGCTTATTGGTATAAAATAGTTGTTGCTTTCTAATTTTCTCACTGTAATTTTTGAAGAAAATCCTCCGAGGAGAGAGCATGCTAACACATGCCGACGGAGGATTTTCAGCAAATCAGACTGGCATTTTTCTATAATCGATAAATTCTGCCAGTCAGATTTATATACCTGATGAAATTCCCCCATATACGGGTTTTTGGAGTTTATCTTCTGAAAAATACTGAAACAATAGGAAACAAACTAAAATAAGAATAGGAGGAAAATAAAATGGCACAAGTACAACCAATCTTTATCCTGCCAGAAGGCACGCAAAGAAGCACAGGCAGGAGTGCACAGAGAAATAATATTATGGCAGCCAAAATGGTTGCAGAAACAGTAAGGACAACTCTCGGTCCAAAAGGAATGGACAAGATGATTGTTGATTCTCTCGGTGATGTTACTGTTACAAATGATGGAGTAACAATTCTCGAGGAAATGCAGATTGAGCATCCAGCAGCAAAGATGATTGTTGAGATTGCAAAAACTCAGGAAGATGAGGTCGGAGACGGAACAACAACTGCTGTTGTAATTGCAGGAGAGCTTCTCAAGAAAGCTGAGGAATTGCTTGACAACGAGATTCATCCTACTGTTGTTGCACGAGGATACAGGCAGGCAGCTGAAAAGGCTCAGGAATTACTCAGACAGATAGCTGCTCCGATTACAGAGAATGATTCTGATTCACTGCAAAAAATTGCCATGACAGCAATGACAGGAAAAGGA
>CAZXRI010000096.1:2421-3726 GCA_964642765.1 uncultured Methanosarcinales archaeon
GCAGAGCATGCAAAAGACAAGCTTTCAGATATAACTGTAACAGCTGTAAAGCAGATTATGGAGAAGATTGACGGAAAGATTTCCATTGACACAGATAGCATAAAAATCGAGAAGAAAGTCGGCGGAAGTGTTGATGACACTGAATTGGTTCAGGGGATTGTTCTTGATAAGGAAAGGGTTCATCCTGGAATGCCTAAGCACATAAAGGATGCAAAGATTGCTCTTGTTGATTCTGCTATCGAGATAAAAGATACAGAAACAGATGCAAAAATCCAGATTACTGACCCAAGCCAAATGCAGGCATTTATTGACATGGAAGAAAACATGCTCAAGAAGATGGTCGAGAAAATATACTCTTCAGGAGCAAATGTTGTGATATGCCAGAAAGGAATTGATGACATTGCCCAGCATTTCCTCTCGAAAAAAGGGATTTATGCTGTGAGAAGGGCAAAGAAGTCTGACATGGATGCATTGGCAAGAGCAACAGGCGGAAAGATTGTAACAAACATTGATGATTTGTCAAAGGATGATTTGGGAAAAGCTGGAGTTGTCGAGGAGGTTAAGGTTGGTGATGAGTCAATGACTTATATCAAGGACTGCAGGAATCCAAAGGCTGTAACAATCCTTGTCCGAGGAGGAACAGAGCATGTTGTGGATGAAATCAAGCGTGCTTTGGAAGATGCTGTCGGAGATGTTTCTGCTGCATTGAAAGATGGCAAGGTTGTTGCTGGCGCAGGCGCTCCTGAGATGGAAGTGTCAAAAGGATTGAGAAAATTTGCTGAATCTTTATCTGGACGAGAGCAGTTGGCTGTTCAGGCATTTGCATCTGCAATTGAGATTATTCCTAGAACACTTGCTGAAAATGCAGGTTTGGATCCGATTGATGTATTGACAGAATTAAAGTCCGCTCATGACAAGGGCGAGAAATGGGCTGGCATTGACGTATTTACAGGAAAGGTTGTTGATGCTTGGAAGAATGGAGTTATCGAGCCTTTGAAAATTAAGACACAGGCAATCAGCTCAGCCAGCGAGGTTGCAGTCATGATATTAAGGATTGATGATGTTATTGCAGGAGCAAAGTCATCCCCATCAATGCCTCCTATGCCGGGCGGGGATATGTGATTTTATTTTTTCTTTTATGTTGAGTAATCTTTATAATAAATCCAGAAGATAGTTACTTGAAATTTGACTTTACATCTGATAAGCAGTAAGTAAAATATGATGAACCACCAGCCAATCCTTCTCTTGGGGTGTGGGCTGAACTGATGGTTCAAAGAGGTGTTTAGGCTTATACTAAGATGATGT
>CAZXRI010000096.1:3826-5250 GCA_964642765.1 uncultured Methanosarcinales archaeon
TCAATCTGAGATGAAAATCATTTCTCTCTGAATTCCTCCATAATATCAGTCATTGCGATAGTCGTGAATAAGACATAATTATTGAATGCTTTTCTGCTATCCTGTGTTTGATGTGTCATATCACATCACCTCCTTTTCTTCTGATTTTTTTTTCTTGGTTTTCTTTATCTATAGGAAATAACCTTAATTTTCGTAAGTTTTTCAAAATAGTAAGGTTATTTCCTAATAAGCAAATCACATTTTGCAGGGAACGTAGTTCCTATTATTAATGTGATTTGCTATAATCCAATATATGGCAGAGTCTTATAAATAGCCTGTGAAGGAAACATCTAGAGGATACATTCACAAGTTTTTTAAATGGAAAATTCATTTCCGAGAGCATGCTTGAAATTGTCTATACACCAAGCTGGTTTTACGGGCATGATATAATTATTGATATAGTAAGCCTTCTTGTCCTTGTGTGGATAGGAATATTCAGCTTTCGGTTTTATAATCTTGATAAGAAAAATAACAGCTATCTCTATCATGGGATTTCTTTCTTTATCCTTGGAATTTCGTTCCTGTTCAAAATCCTGATGAACTTCACAATCCACAGCAGGACGATTCAGACAAAACAGCTTGGATTAATGACATTGACTTTTCATTCTATCCAGTCTTATGATACTCTTTTCTTCCTCGGATTTTTGGTTTATAGGATTATGACATTAATCGGCTTGTATATTCTTTGCTCTGTTTACATTAAGAACCAGCCAAGGCAGTCAAAGTTCCTGATAATCTTCCTGTTATTTATCTCGACGATATTCAGCCAATCGTCATATTATATTTTTCACATTACTGCCTTTGCACTCCTGATTTTTATAGCTCATCACTTCATTAATAATTATCTCGATAAGCGGACTATGGCATCAGCACTAATAATGCTCAGCTTTATCATTATTGCAATATCTCAGGTTATCTCGATTTTCATCAAGCTGGATTTGATGCTTTACGTTGTTGCAGAGATAATTCAGTTGTTGGGATATGCTTTGCTTCTCGCTGCATTTGTCAAGGTAATTAAGGACGGGAAAAATAAGGATGGTAAAAAAAAGAAGCAGGATTGACATTATTGCTGACATGCTCTCTACGATTCAGGAAAAGGGAGGAAGAATTAAGCCAACCCATCTTATGTATAAGTCAAATCTTTCTCACGGCCAGATGAATTCATACTTAGAGGAGCTTCTTGATAAGGAGATGATAAGCAAGATTGACGACAAGGGCTATGATTATATTCTTATCACAGAGAAAGGGCATGATTTCTCGAGGAAAGTTAAGGAGATGAAAGAGTTTGAGAAGGCATTTGGGCTGTGAAGTGGATTGTGGAAAATATCACTCGAGTGTGGGACAAAATAAAGTCATCTCAACCAACAAAGATTGTGCCATAGTGA
>CAZXRI010000097.1:0-5186 GCA_964642765.1 uncultured Methanosarcinales archaeon
ATTCTCTTAACAATCCACATCCGCTCACTTCCAATACAGCAGCTGCCTGCAAATGACTGGGCGAGAAATTCAGTATACAACTATTTCCAGTCTCAAATCTCAGCAGGAATAAACCAGCAATTCCCAAACCTGCCTGATGATATAAAACAGCAAAAAATAGCAGAGGCATTCTCAAACTATTACTCGCAGAATGCGCAGCAGATAGAAACAATTGTCCAGCAGGAGACTGCAAAACTCAAATCTCATTTCTCATACCAAAGCGGTGACAAGACATACCCATATCTTGGAGACTTGGACTCATATTACTGGCTCAGATTTGCAAGAAACATAAAAGAAAAAGGCACTATTTGCGACGAGAAGATAGATGGAGTATGCTATGACACATACACAGCTGCTCCATTAAAATATGTACTGGATATTCCGGTATTCCATTCCTACTCAATCCTTTACCTTTATTCTATCCTATCAATATTCAACAAAGACATGACGCTAATGCAGGCATCTTTCTTAACACCAATGCTATTCGCAGTCCTTTCAGCCATACTTATCTTTATCACAGTTAAGAAACTTGCTGGAACACTCGGTGCATTGGTTGCATCAATCCTTGTCTCAACACATCAAGTATTCCTAAGCAGGTCATTTGGCTCAGACACAGACGTATACACTGTTTTTTTCCCTGCACTTGTATTATGGCTTACATTCGAGGCATTCTATTCAAAAAAAACATTAACAGCAATAATTTACGCTGCTTTAGCAGGAATATCATACGGAGTATTCAGCTATGCATGGTCAGGCTGGTGGCAGGTATTCATAATAACACTTGCCGCATTAATTGCAAACATAATCTTCCTCTCAGCCAAAACAATCTACCATGACAAAAAATTTGACTGGAAAAAACTAACTGCAAATAATAACCTGAGAAATTCTCTCATTATCTTCATAACCCTATTTGTTGTTACAGGAATCGCAATAACATGGCTATATAATTTTGAGTCATATATCTTCACATTCAAAGCACCATTCATATCAACAAATTTCAAAGTTGCAACAGCAGGTGACTGGCCTAATGTCCTCACAACAGTCGCAGAATTTGGCGGTGGCTCTTACTCAGGAGGAATATCCAGTGCAGGAGGCAAATTCATATTCGGGCTTGCACTCATTGGCTTGGCATTTTTAGTCCTCAACAAGATTAACAACATAGTCAAAAATATCTACTATGTTCTTGGCATAATAATCGTCTCTCTTTTCATCATAGCACCATTTTCAGTTTCAGGCATGGCAGATGGATTGCCAAAATTAGTATACTTCTTCATAGTCTCAATACCAATCCTCGCAGCAATAGCACTTCAATTCATTAATCAAGAAGAAGGGGATGACTTAAGAGCTCCGCTAGTTATTCATCTTATGATACTCTCTGCGTTTCTTGCAGTAATTCAGGGAAACCGCTTCCTGATTTTATTCGCAATCCCTATCGGCATAGGAGCAGGATTATGTGCTGGATATATTTATAGATTCTTGGCAGGAACAATAAACCAGCTTACAAACCTTAAACTATACAGAACAGCATTTAAGCTCTTAGCATATTTGTTTATCCTCAGCTTTATAATATATAATCCAATAGATGCCATATTCAAGACAGATTATTTCTATAATCCAATACAATCAGGAATATCAATAGGAAAAGGATACATGCCAACAATAACAAAAGGATGGATAGATTCCCTTACATACATCAAAGACAATTCAAAGCCTGATGCAATAATCAATTCATGGTGGGACTTTGGGCATTGGTTCAAATATTGGGCAGAGCGCAGGGTAACATTAGACGGCTCATCCCAGAACAATGCACAACTCCACTGGCTTGGAATGCTGATATATACATCTGATGAGGATATGTCTGTCGGAATATTAAGGATGCTGGACTGCGGTGCAAATACTGCAGTTGAAAAAGTTAATGAGAAAACAAACTTCACACCAAAATCAGTTGATATAATTCATGAAATCCTTCCTGTGCATAACAAATCAAAAGCAAAGAAGATTCTCATGAGCAATGGATTTAATAGTGAAGAAGCAGACAACATAATGCAATACACGCACTGCAATCCGCCTGAGAACTTCTATATCACAAGCGAAGACATGGTCCAGAAATCTGGTGTATGGTCGCATTTTGGAAGCTGGGATTTCAACAGGGCATATCAGCAAAGCGTCATAAGATTCCAGCATACTAAAGATGAAGCAAGAAATGAGCTTGAGACATTCTATAACCTTTCAGACGAGCAGTTTGAATCGATTTATGCTGAGGTAATGTCTTTCAATAATGATGAGGGAGCAATAAACACATGGATATCTGGCTGGCCAGGGTATGCATCAAGAACCTCGGGATGCTCACGAGAGACAAACTCGACAATTGTTGAATGCCCTATGCCGCAGGGAATTCCTGTTATAATCAACATAACAACAATGGAAGCAACCATTAATACACCGCAGGGAATATTCCATCCTGACAATATTATCTATTCAACAAATAATTCAATCATTAGCAAGGAATATAGCAATAACACAATAGGGCTGAGTTTAATCCTGCTAACAGACGGAGAAAGTTATGCCAGCGTCCTTGCCCAAAATAGCATTGCCCCAAGCATATTCACAAAGCTGTTTTATCTCGACGGAAAAGGCATGAAATATTACAAAAAGGCTTATGATATAAGAGATATTTCAGGAACAAGGATTATAGTATGGAAAATTGACTGGCCTAAGATTGAATAAGAGAATGTAATAAAACATGCTTTATGATTTTCAGCTCCTTACAATCTCAGCAAATTTCCTGGCATCAAGGCTTGCTCCTCCGACAAGAAGACCGTCAACATTTTTCTCCCTGAGCAAATCCTTTGAATTAGACGGATTAACACTGCCTCCATAAAGTATTTTAACATCAGAATTAAACTTTTCCCTGAGAATCTTTCTGATAAATGCATGAACCTCCTCTGCCTGTGAAGGCGTTGCATTTAATCTAGTTCCTATTGCCCAAATCGGCTCATAAGCAATCATCAAACCCTGAAAATCCTTTGCATGCAAACCTGCAAGACCGTTCACAACCTGCTTTTCAATATGCCTGAAAGTCTCTCCTGATTTTCTCTGCTCGAGCTTTTCACCAACGCACATGATTACAGCCAATCCATTTGAGATAGCTGCCTTGACCTTCTTATTAACAATCTCGTCTGTCTCATTGAAATACTGCCTTCTTTCAGAATGGCCAACAATAACAAATTCACATCCAGCATCCTTAAGCATCGTCGGAGAAATCTCTCCTGTAAATGCTCCAGACAATTCATAAAAAACATCCTGCGCACCGAGCTTAAACTTTTTGTCGAGAGAATTTCTCAATGAATTTAAGGCAGTAAATGGCGGGCAAATAATAATCTCCCTGTCCTTAAAGCTCTCCTTGTTAATCTCTCTGGCAAAATCCAATGCCTCAGAAATATTCTTGTTCATCTTCCAGTTTGCTACGATTGTTTTCATTTTTTACCTCTCATATACTCTGCTTCTTTTGTCTAAAACCTGAATTGTCAGAATCCTATACTCAAAATCAATATCATTAAAAATTCCCCATGCCTAACCTAAAGGCAGGGGAATTTTTAAGCCTCAAAATCGGAACTGACTCGCCCTAAAGGGCAGGGTATGAACCCGATTTTGAGCAATCAATGCACGATAATCACCAATTCTCAGCTTGTAATATTTTCCCTCATAATGCTCAAGAAATCTAAACGGATATTCTTTTATTGAGTCAACTTTATCAATTATTCTCTCAGAAATATTTTTTGGCAATTTCCTGATGAAATCAAGAGCATTGTCATCCCATTCAATTGAAAAACTCATTTTCCAAGAATCATTTTTTTAACTTCATCGTGAGGTATCTTTATTTTGCGTTTTCTTGCTTCCTCAAGCTCTTTTTTAGCCCAATTAGTTAATTCACCCTCAGGCAAAAGTATCTCTTTAATCATTTCTACATCTCTTTCCAACTTATCAAGTTTCTCCTTAATGATTATTACTTCCGATTCCATAAACTATCCATTAACTTTTCATAGGATATAAGCTTTTCTTCTTTTTATCAAATCTCCGCATAAATTTAGAAGTCTTCTCTTGGGTGTATTCTTGCAGAATTGTTTTTGCTTCTTCTCCGAAAAACATTCATTAAAAGCCAACCTCCAGAAACAATTATCAGGATAATCCCAATAAACATATCCCATGCAACAATCCTCTCGCCAAAATCATAGAACAACGCTTCAGGATAAAGCACAACTATCCTCTCGACATAAGGATTAAACAGCCAGCTTCCGTCAGGAAAAAACAATATATGGAATTTGTCAAACGCAAAATCAAAATTAAGGCTGATTGACAAGACCAAAAACAAATTCAAAGCCAGAATCAAAATCCCTGCCCACAACAACCAGAAAAAAATTCTCCTCAAAAAAGGCTTTCTATCCAGAAAAAACAGGATTATCCCAAGCAAAACACTAACTCCAAAAGATGCAAGCAAGAAAATCCTTCCAAAGCCAATCAGATTTTTTACATCCCTTAAATGTGAAATTTCCCTCGGAGTAAAAAAATCACTCTCAAGATATTCCCATTCATTAGAATTGATAAAATCAAGCACATCTTTGTTTATGGCATCAACATCATATCCATTCAGCGTATCATAAACTCCATACTTTGCAAACTCCTTGTGGAAGTAATTCTCATCAGAGATTATGAAATTGATATTCAGGAGCATAAAGAAAATAGAAAAAGAAAACACAATCAAAGCAATCATGCACCAAATGGATATTTTCTTCAGAGTCATGAAATCAATCAAAGAAATACTCTATTTAAACTTACTCGCCGCTTGAGCCTCTTGCTTTTTCAATAGCCTTAGTTATTGCATCCTCGATAGTTTCTTTGGTTACCTTCTTACCAGAATTTCCCTGAGAAAAAACAAACTCTCCATTACTCTCTGTAAAAGGGCTTTTTTCCTCGGAAGAATCATCACCCTTTGCTTCATGCGAATCATATTTCTTTGCCTGCTCCCCATGCTGCTCACCAGCCTTTTTCTCATCATCTTTAGCTTTCTCTTTTTTATGCTCATCATCTTCATTCTTCTGGTAAAGTTGTGAGAATGAACTATCCTTATCATTTTGATACATCTGATT
>CAZXRI010000098.1:0-5081 GCA_964642765.1 uncultured Methanosarcinales archaeon
ACTACAACAATCCCAATTTTCAAAAAAATCTGGATGAAATACATTTACAAAAAATAATCCAAAAATGAAAAAGAACAAGCTAAAAGAAATTGCATTGAAATTCCTCTCGGAAAAACAAGTCAAGCCAGTTTATATCTCAATCTCTGGAGCACACTTATATGGTTTTCCATCTGCAAACAGCGACTTTGATATAAGATGCTGCCATATCCAGCCAACAAATGATTTTTTCCATCTCCACAAGCCGGAGCAGACATTTGAAAAATCTTTCAAGGTTGATGGAGAAGAGATTGATATTGTAAGCCATGAAATAGAGAAAGCAATTGGCTTGGCAGTAAAAAATAATTCAAATATCCTCGAGAATTTGTTTGCAGAAAATTTATTTCCGACAATTGAGCAGGAAGAATTTTCAAGAATTGCAAAAGGATTAATATCAAAGCAGGTTTATCATCCATATCACGGAATGGCTGAGTTTAATTACAAAAAGTTTATCTCATCTAAAAATCCGCATTATAGGAACACTTACATCAAAAAATATCTTTATATCCTGAGGAGCTATTTGGCAGGAATTTATGCATTGATATATGGAGAGATTGAGCCGAATATTGAAAAACTGCACGAGATTCTCTATAAAAACAAATTTGAGAATATCAAAACCCTGATTAAGCTGAAAGTCAAAGATGAATATTTATCCGACGACACTGCATTGATGGAGATTGAGAAGCCAACGGAAGAACTTATCGCTAAACTGAAATCCGAGATGGAGATTGCTTTTACTGAGAGCAAACTGCAGGAAAATCCAGATACAAAAGAGATTGAAGAATTTTTGTATAAAATCAGGTTGAAGAACTTAAAATAATACGATGTTAAAACGCGAAATCCGCATCTTAGGCATAGACGATGCACCATTCAAAAAATTTATTGACAAAGAATCTCTGATAGTAGGCACGATTTTCAGGGGAGGCTCTTTTCTCGACGGGATAATCTCAACAAAAGCAGCCGTTGATGGGGATGACTCCACTGAGAATATTATTAGGATGATAACCAAAAGCAAATTCTACGAGCAGATAAGGTGTATTCTTCTCGACGGGATTGCTGTTGCAGGGTTTAATGTAATTGACATTCAAGAGCTTTCAGACAAAACAAGAATCCCTGTTCTGGTAATAATCAGAAAATATCCTGATATAGAAAATATCAAGTCCACTCTTATAAAAATACACAAGCAGGAAAAAATTTCCCTCATAGAAAAAGCTGGAGAGATAGAAAGAATAAATTCCATCTATATCCAGAAAAAGAATCTCTCGACCGAGAATGCAAAAGAAATCCTCAATATGACATGCACTCATAGCAACATTCCAGAGCCATTAAGGCAGGCACATCTAATTGCATCAGGGATTGTCTTGGGAGAAAGCAAAGGGAGGGCGTGATATTTCTGTCGGGGAACCACTATTTAGTCTCTCCCAATAATCTTCTTGATTCATCAGCTAAAAAAGTCATGTTTGATTCATACCAGCTAACTAATCCATCCAAATCCTGCACTCCATCTGGAAGTCCTGGCTGCCCAATAACAAAATGTGATTCTTTATATGGAAATTTTTCTGGGGTTATATTTCTAGATTCACCTCTACGAACAGTGTCCAAAATTATTCCTATTGCATTATCTACTTTAGTTGCCAAAGATGAACCAGTTCTAAAAAACCCTGTGAAAAAATTATCGTGCTGTTGTATTACATCATCAACAGTTTTTTCTTGTAGCCCATCCTGAATTGCTAAAAGACTATCTTTATCTAAATTATCTCGAAAAGTATCCGGATGATATAATAAATATTGAACATTAGTTGCACATACTGTTGATGCATAATGAACAGGAAATGGGACCTCATGTATTGGAAATAAAGTTGCTATTCCAAAAAATAGTCCTCGGCTAATTTCATCGTATCTTTTAGCGATGGAAAGAGCATTTGGTTCTTGAGCAATTTCCTTGTTCGGATTGTAAATTAAATTCCTCACAAAATTTCCTTGCTCTTGAGTTTCTTGTTCTATATTACTCCTTGCTTCTCTTCTTTTATCATAAGTAGAGAAAAAAATTTGCGGTGTTAATGCCTCAGCAAAACCCAACCATTGACATGCTAAACTGGAGTGCTGTTTTGGAAAGAAGTATTCATCAACACCATTAGCAACACTAAAAAGTCGTCTTCGTGCATCCTCTATGTATTTTTGTTGCTCTGATTGTAATTTTTGTAATTTTAATTCATTCTCTGTGCCGAATAATTCAGGTATCCTAACTCTGCCTAAGACAGGATTTTTCAATTCATCTAATGCAAATCTGAATCTGGCATAATCATGCAATACTGGTGAATATGACTCTGCTGCAATAGGGGATCTAGAGCTGTAAAATTTGTTAAATAATTGAATCTCTCTTACCATGGAGGAGAGAGAGAGAGAGTTAATATATAAAGTTTTCTATTTTTTAATTACTTTAGAATGATGACAGTCTGAAAAATTCCTCACTTGTTTTACACCTCACATAAACATTATTCTCTTTCTCACATTTAATCGTCGAACTTTTCCTTGAGCCATAATCATGCCCGGGATAAATCTCAATATCCTCATCTAACTTTTTTATTCTCTGCAAGCTTTCAAAAAGCTGTTCAGGATTTCCTCCTGGCAAGTCTGTTCTTCCGATTGCTTCAACAAACAAAGTATCCCCAGTTAACAGTTTTTTTTCAACGAGAAAACACACAGCACCTTTTGTATGCCCGGGAGTATGGATAACTTTAATCTTCTCATTTCCGAGAGAGATTTCGTCTTCATCCTTAATTTTTACAACCTGACTTTCATCTGCATCAACTTCATCTGATTCCAATTCATGAACAAAGATTTTCGCTTTGGTGTTTTTTGACAAATCCTTCACACCGAGAACATGGTCGAAATGCGTATGCGTCAAAAGGATTTTCTCGACTTTAAGCTTATTATCCTCAACAACTTTCAGAATTTTATGAATCTCCCAGCCAGGATCAACTATTGCACAGAGCTTTGTTTTTTCATCTGCAATAATATATGCAAAATTCTGCATTTCTCCAATGGGAATTTGGATGATAGACATAACTCTAATTTATCCTCCTAGCAAAACTCAAAAAACCTGAATGCATCACGCCAGAAGTTTTCGGCCTTACTCTCCTCTCTTCAATCTCCCATTCCCTCTCGATAATCTCGGTTGTTTTCAAATGGAGGAAATTTTCTGACTTAAGGATTGCATTCACAAAATCAATTGTCTGCGGAATAGACGGGCTGTATGAAACCAGAAACCCACCGACTTTGAGAGCAGATGCTGCATGAGGAATTACTTTCCACGGCTCTGGCAAATCCAATGTAATCAAATCAAGATTCTTCTCGGAAATCCCGTCGTAAATATTCTTCACAACAATTTTCAGGTTCTTCAGCTCCAATTCAACCCTGTTCTGCTCAGCAACCTTTGCAAAATCCTCCCGAAGCTCATAGCTTATCACTTCCTTTGCAATGTGGGCAAGAAAAACTGAGAGAGCACCAGAGCCTGTTCCTGAGTCGAGGATTTTGCTTTTCTTATCAATTCCTGTTTCTGCAATTATCTGTGCAATGTCTTTCAGCGGGATTATCTGGGGGGCGCGCTTTATTCTGTTATAATGGTCAATAAATGAAGGCTCCATAACAGAAAATTCCTTTCCGAGGCTTGATTTTACGCTTCCACCTTTTTCCAAATCAGAGCTTTTGATAAAGCCGTGCTTTGAATGAAAATCCTTTGATATATCCCTGACATGAAGCTTTTCTCCGTCTTTGGAAAAAAGGATTTTTTTTATTGACATAGAATAGAAATACTTTAACTTGCTTTATATAAGTTTACATTTATAATAAACGCCGTAACTTTTTAATATAATTATGGCATTTACTTATATCTGCGAATGAAATGAGTAGATGCCAGAAATTCATCGAGAATTTCTCAGCATCTCAGAAGACAAACATTTTGATTAATTACTTTGGTCTTCTGTTATAGTTTAATTTTTATATTCATATGCATTCTAATCTCCTGATGTTAGACCAGAAAATTGCCTTGAAATATTATTCCAGAGAAGAAATCCTCAACGAGATAGTTTACAATTCAAAAGACAGGGAGATTGCTGTCAGGTTCGGCGAGTCATTCGGCAAAAGGCCGGATGCAATAAAATATCCGCATGATATAATAGAGTTTGCAAAGAATGGAGCAACATCATTTCATTGCTCAATTGAGCTTTGGAAAAATCCGCTCCAGCTCGGTCTTAATATTGACAAGAGACAGCTTGATGAGTTAAGGACTGGATGGGATTTGGTTATTGACATTGACTGCAAGTTATGGGAGATTTCAAAGCTTGTGAGCCATCTTATTGTTCAGGCATTGAAAAAGCACGGCATAAAAAATGTCTCATGCAAATTCAGCGGGAATAAAGGCTTTCATATCGGAGTGCCTTTTGAGGCTTTTGTCTTCGACGGGAAGATTAATAATTCAGACATAAGGCAGCTGTTCCCTGATGCACCAAAAAAAATAATATCATACCTTGCAAATTATATTGACAGGAAAGAAAATGATTTTGAGCTTACAAGGATGATTCTCTCGAGATACTCCAGCACAGAGATAGCGAAGATGCTTAATGTTGAGCCTGACAAGATTTTCAGGAGGATATGCACTTCCTGCGGAAAGGATGCTTCTGCAATAAAGGCAAAGAACGAAAAGATAAGCTGCCCAAAGTGCATGACGCAGAATGACGTTACATCAGAGATTTCATCGAGAGCAATATCATGCAAGAAGTGTAATTTTATTATTCCGATTAATGAATCAGAAAAAAAAGAGAGATGCAAATACTGTAAGTCAACAGAGTTTACTGAGAAGCTTAATACTGAATACATTATCGGGATTGACACTATCCTTATATCAATAAGGCATTTGTTCAGAATGGCATATTCTTTGCATGAGTCTTCTGGGCTATGCTCACTGCCGATAAATCCAGACGACATTATTGGATTTCATAGGGAGCAGGCAAATCCGGAATTGGTCAAGCCGAAATATAGGTTTC
>CAZXRI010000099.1:0-5011 GCA_964642765.1 uncultured Methanosarcinales archaeon
GAAAATCCTCACGAGGTCGAAATTTTCGAGGGGTCAAAACTTCGGTTAATGCCTATGCTATGCCAACAAATATCTTCTGGAATCACCTATAACCATCAGGCTTATTAAAGACAAATCATTTATCAGCTCATTAATTTTCTGATTAAAATCTGCATAATTAATCTCTGCCGTATTCGCATATTCCTTCAGCAATTCAGAAATTTTTTTCAATACATCTTCCTTAAGCTTAAGCAACTCTGCTGATTTATCCTCAATAGCTGAGACAATATTCGCCAAACCAGCAAGATAATCCTTTATAGGAATAATCTCTTTTTTTATATCCATAGGGATGCTCACAGGAATTTTTTTAATTCTCTCTATCTTTGATTTAATTTCGAGATGCGCCTTAAAATCATCTGCATTAATCACATCAAATTCAGAAACAACTGGCAATCCTGAATACTTCTCAAGCTTTCCACTCTTAAGATTTCCCAGCCATTTCATCATCGCAAAAAAAGACTTTGTAAAAGCAAGATTTCCAAAAATCTGAAACATGCAATCATAATATACAGATTTCCCTTTTCTCGATTTAAAGATAGCCTTTATTAATGAGGCAGGGTTATAGAAAAGTGCATATGCCCTGAGCAATTCAACCTGCTTTTTGTATGCATCGTTACCTTTAGTTGCAATAACATGATTTCCGTCGAAAAGATAATCATCAACTGAAATATCGCCTACTTTCCTGAAAACCTCGCCGTTATTAAAATGCTGTGCATACCCCTTGCTTCCTATTGATGGAGTAATATATGTTATCTGCACGCTGGTTGCTTTGCATTCATTCTTCAAAAATTCAACAGTTTCCTTTAACCCTAACTTTCCATCATTCCGCGTCCATGGCTGCTCATCATAATGAATCATCATAGGCATTGCACAAATATTATTTTTCCTTAACTCGAGGAATATCTCTTTTGTCTTCTCAGGAGTCTGCCCTTTATCAACAAGCTCTGCATTCAAATCCTCAATGCCGAACCAGATAAACCTGAACCCTGCTTTTCTGGCTAATGCGAGCTTGTCCTTATTCAGGATTACAGAACGCAAGGTTGCCTCTGTCCCATAAGAAATTATCTCACCCAGCTTTTTTCCTTTGAACTTTCCTTTTGTAAAAACTGCATCTGCCATAGCAGGCATTATCTCGTCGAGCCAGACACGATTAACAAAAGCAGAATCATCAGTCCCAAAAAAATCAGTTATTCCTGTTTCCTGAACAATCCCGATTATTTCATTAACAAGCTTATCAACAGACTTTGTCCTTATAGACCTCTGATTATAAGAAGGAATAGGGCAGAAAGAGCATTTCTCAACGCAACCATGAGAAGTAACAAGGGACATAACAGGAGCGTATTTCTTTATCTTATTTAGTGGAATTGGTTTCTTGCCTAATGTTTCCTTATTATGCTTAGGCTCAACAAGGCTTAAACCAATCAATGGATTTGGTAAATCTCCGAGCTCTTTCAACAGCTTTTGCGTTCCTGTATTTATCAGGACTTCCTTTCCCTCAATATTCCGCTTGTAAACAATCCCGAGGATGTCATTCAGCTCATTTGTATTCTTTAATCTCTCAAAAGTTTCCCTTATATGCTCGGTGCCTTGCTTATTTCTAGCTAGCATCTCTATCAATTCAAGAATAATATATTCTTCTCCTGTAACAGCAATATCTGCGTTTGCGCGATTCTTTGAGAATACATGCTCTGGCTGGTAAATTACTTTTGGACCTCCAACTATTATCAACGGCCTGCTTTTCATCTTGTGTGCATCAGAAATAAGCTCATACATGCCTTTAGAATGTATCTGCATTGACGATATAAGGAGAATCTCAGGAACTTTACCATTTAATTTGGATTTGCTTGTCCTGAAATTAGGATTCCATTGCTGTAAAACTATTCTTACATTTGTAAAGCCAGCAGAATAAACAGACGATGCAATTGCCCTTGCTCCTGCAGGAATCATTGTCTTGTCAATAAAAAGAAACGGTCCAAGTCTTGTTCTTTTATCAAAAGCATATACAACAACAATAGGAATATCAGTCTTAAGATTCCGTATGTTTTCCTCAAGCCTCTGATACTGTCCTTTTTGAAGAAAACGGTCTTCGCCTCTTCTTTCATGTATTTCCATTTTGCGTTTAGAGAATGAATAATAAAATAAGATAGTAATTAGCTTCTAGATATATTTAATAAATGTTTGTATTTTACTATGCTAAAATGCCAGTCCCAAAATCACATCCAAGATACCTCTCGCTGATTACAAGGGATAAAATCGTCGAGGGAGTAAAGGCAGGAATAACATCAGAGCATGGATTAATTGCACATGGTCGAGGAGAGGCATTTGATTATTTGCTCGGCGAGAAAACAAATGATTTTGCTGAAGACTCTATTGATGCTGCATGCGCGCTTCTCTTAACTGCAAAACATCCTGTGATTTCTGTTAATGGAAATGTTGCTGCATTGGTTCCAGACGAGATTGTCAAACTGTCAAAAGCAATCCCTGCAAAGCTGGAAGTAAACATCTTTCATGAATCATCTGCCAGAGAAAAGAAAATCAAGGAACATCTGACAAAACATGGAGCTGATGAAGTTCTCCTTCCAATTCATGACGAGAAATTCGCCATAAAATACCTCGAGCATAACAGGCGGTTTGTCAATCCAGACGGGATATTCAAGGCAGATGTTGTTTTTGTTCCGCTTGAAGATGGAGACAGATGCGAGGCATTGATTAGGTCAGGAAAAAAAGTTATCACCGTTGATTTGAATCCTATGTCGAGGACAGCAAAAAATGCGACGATAACAATTGTGGATAATATTGTAAGGGCTGTGCCTTATCTTATTTCAACGATAATAAGATTCAAAAAAACAAAATCACAAAAACATCTCAGGGCAATCCTCAAACAATATCACAACAAAAAAATGCTTGCAAAATCAATACAGTCTATAAATACTTCAAAATCTCCCTCAAATCCTTCTCTTTAATCTCAACATCAGCAACTTTCCTAAGCTCATCTGATTTGCAATTAAAAGCAATCCCCAATCCTGCTGCCTGTGCAATCTTCACATCATTATGATGATCTCCGACGAAAATACATTCACTTAAAGAAATCCTTTCTCTTCCGGCAATCTGCTTTAGCGCATCTGCTTTTTTATCCATGTCAAATGCAGTTGGAACAGCTTTGCAAATCAGCCCATTCTCATCAAAGAAAATCCTGCTCAGAAAAACATAATCAAAAAGCTCCTCATAATCCGGAAAAGCATTTTCTAGGATAATATTCAGACTGCCTGAAACAATGGCAATCTTCATGTTTCTTTTTTTCAGCTCGGCAATAACATCTCTGGCTCCATTCATTTGAATTATTCCAGCTTTGCTCATCGCCTCAAAAAATTGCTTTCTTGTAGCGTTTACTTCACGCCATAAATTAATGTCATGCTCAGCCCACTGCTCATAAGAAATCTCTCCTGAATAAAACTTATCTCTGGCATCATCCCGACGATGTTTATCAGTCTGGAAAAAATCATGGAAAAGCTGCCATGAAAATTCAACATTATCAACAAGAGTCCCGTCCACATCAAAGCAGATTAGTTTGTAAGCAGGCATTTACTCAAACAACATCAACAATAATGTGCCTTGTCTTTCTGAACTTGTCATTGCTTGCAGTAACCCTAACAACATACTCTCCAGGTTCAATGTCCTGAGGAACGTCCCATGTAAGCCTTGTTCTGGATGTATCTCCACGAGGCATATCAAAGTCATTTGAGTTAACAACCTCGCCTAAATCATAGATTAATGCCTTTACCCTGACATCCTTTAGCTTGTAATTCAATTCATTCTCGAGATTAACAAACATCGTAAGCTCATCTCCTCTCTGAACAGGATCATCAGTATAAATTGCTCCTAAAGGCTGGAAATTAACCAGTGCAAGAATCATAAGCGCAAACACTAAAATCTTTTTGTACATTCAAACAACACCTCCTAAAGTGTGATACTATCATAGAATAACAATAACTATATAAACATTTCTTTAGTAAAGCGGATTAATAGCCAAAATAAAACTCACTCAGGTTTTATCGCTAACTGATTTCTTTGCATCAGGATCCTTAATAATGTATAGAATAAATACTATAAGAACAACCACAAGGATAATAGAACCAACTGCCTGAGAAGTGTTTGTTCCAGACAGCCAGCCCCAAATCATGTCGAGCCATGTTTTTCCGTCGAATTTTATTGCTCCGAGAAATATTACTATGATTCCGATAAACATGATGACTACAAACAACAGCTTCCAGCCACCTTCAAGAAAAATAGGTCCTTCTTTCATGAACGAGCCAATAAGAAGCAGGAACAACACAGACAAAAACAGCAGGATTACCATCTGGCTTGACACTTTGGTTATTATCCCGACTAATTCCGAGGATGCGATAACAAGGAATGCAATAACAAAAGATGCCATTGCATTAAGGTTTTTCTTGGGATATTGCTTGCCTTCTATATCAACTGTCCCGAAAACCCGAGTCTTCTCGAAGATTGCAAACACGATTGTAAATACAAGAATAAAAGGCAGAACAACATCATAAAGGCCTATGTCCTGAAAAAATGATAAAACTCCCCTGAATAAAGATTCCTGTGGCATTTTATTTTTTAGGGATAAGGATTATTTAAACCTTTTGAAATTGCCGGCTGATAGAAAATAGCGAGAGTTAGAGGAATTTAGAGGAACTAGTGAGAGATAGAGAAAATAGAGGAAGTCTTTCTCGACCAATAGATACAACGAGTTTTCTCCTCAGAGTTCAACACCAGTAATTGATTAAACGATTTGATAAGTGGTTCTGCTCGTAATCCTTTCTGCATGCTGACACGCAGCACGACAAAATTCGTGCACACTTTAAGCGGCACTCGCTTGAAGCTCGACCGCAATAATACTACCTATTTTGTAGCGAGTTTTCTCCTCAGAGTTCAACACCAGTAATTGATTAAACGATTTGATAAG
>CAZXRI010000100.1:0-2237 GCA_964642765.1 uncultured Methanosarcinales archaeon
ATCTGCGAGGTTCGAGGCGCTGAGAGGTCTTTACCGAAATGGTTTGCAAAATGGATTGCGAGAAGGATTGATGTGTTTGTTGCATGGACTCCTGAGCTGAGGGATTTTTTGTATTCGCTTGGAAGGAAAGAAGGTATTGAGGATATTAAGGGAATGATTGATTTTGAGAAGCTGAAGGAGAATGATGCTAAGGGTGTTTCTAAATTCAGGAAAGAGTTTAATCTCGACGGTAAAAAAGTAATTTTGTTTTTTGGCAGGCTTGTTTATATGAAGAATCCTCTTGGATTTATCCGTGCTGTTCCTTATGTTGTTCGTAAGCGAAGGGATGTGATATTTTTGATGGTTGGAGCAGGAGAGCTTGAATCTGAGTCGAGAAAGCTTATTGAGGGATTGAATGTTAAGGATTTTGTTGTGATGACAGGAGCAAGAAGCGATATTAATGTTGTTCTTCACTCGGTTGATATGTTTGTTGGTTTAAGCCCTATCTGCCATACTTATTCTGCTACAATAATGGAGGCAATGTCTTTGGGTGTTCCTTGTATTTTGGATACACCACCTTATACTAGAGAGAGTTTTATTGACGGGAAATATGCTCTTCTTGTAGAGAATGATAATCCAGAAAAACTTGCAGATGCAATTCTGAAATTGATTGATGATATTGAATTGAGAAAAAAACTTTCTGAGAATGGGCCAAGGTTTGTTAAGGAATTGGGATTTGAGAAAGAGGAGATTGTGAGGAAGACGCTGGAATTGTATGAGAGGGTTGTAGGGAAAAGGGTTGTTGAAGTGATTGAATAGATTCTCATATCCTTTTCAAAATAGAGTTTTCCTCTTCTAAAAAGGGCAAAGTCTTCAATACATTTATAATATTTTTTAGACTACTCATACTTAGAGTGGCATACCATCCAACATTAGAAACAATAAAATCCTATTTCCCTGGAAATTTTAGACAACATCTCTTAAGGCATAGGTATGGCAACATTGTTGATATTGCTTTGCACGGTTTCAGGACGAGAGATATTGCAGTTTGTGTAAATATTCCAGCAATGCTTTCTCCAAGTGAGAGGGAGTTTTTATTCAGGCTTGGAAAAGAAAACAATCCAGCTAATGGTGTAATTGTAGAGATAGGAGTTTATGCTGGCGGTTCAGCTTATTTTCTAGGAAAGGGAGCACAAATTTCAGGCTCAAATGTTTATGGTATTGACCCCTTTGATACATCTCTCGATATTCAAGAAAAAACATGCGATGGCTCAGATTATCTTCAGAAAAAACCGAGCAAATCAGATGTTGAAAATACACTTCAAAGAAAAGGTCTTGAGAATGTAGTTTTAATTGAAGGATTCAGCACAGATGTCCTGCATGATTGGCAATATGGAAGAATCTCTACTCTATTTATAGACGGTAACCATACACAAACAATGGAAGATTTTCATTCAGCTCTTCCTCATTTAGCAAGTGATGCAGTAGTCGCATTTCACGATACAAACTCATCAATGCATCCTAATGTTGATAAGAGCATAGGCATAATACGAAAACAATACATACATTCAAATGTAGAATCAATAGACCATCTTACTGTGCTGTATCTTAATATTGCAATTCAATCCATATCATAATGAAATCAGTATGAACAATTTACTTCTCCCCTCAGCATAATGATTCACATACTGCACAAATCTCTGAGAATTTTTCCTCTCGACAATGGACAATGTATTCTCCATTGAGGAAATCCTTAAAAAATCATCCTTGCCATTAGAATAAACAACTGCTCCTCCAAACCTCTCATCCCAACCATCTGTAAAATCAAATATCAAATCAACTCCATCATTTTCAGCAGTTTTATCATTCAGGACAGTATAATCTTTCCAGCCAAAAGAAAATATCATAAATTTATCAGGAGCAGGTTTTTTAATTCTCATCCCAATTATCTCCTCGATAAAGCTAATAACCTCAGAGTTGAAAAAGTCCTTGACAATTCTTCCTGATTCGCATCTCTTATAAGAAAAAAACAGCGGATTATAGTTATCCTTGAACTTCATCCTTGCCAAATTATTTTTCATTTTCAGAAAAGCTTTTTCGTCTATAAAATCCCTCAGGGTTACACTCGGAAAAGTCTTGTTCGCTCTGAAAATCTCCTTAATCCTATCCAGATTCTCCTTCCTCAAGTATTCCTTATTTATCATTCCAATTCTTTCCATCAATAAAACCATCCGTTAATTGATATCCTCTGCTTCTCG